>DASVUT010000604.1:0-4117 GCA_036386955.1 Sphingomonas sp.
TCCTGGTCACACGCCTGGACTATGCCGGGGATTTCAACGGGGAGCGGTCCTATACGCTGGCGCTGGAAAGCTCCGGCGCGGTGGTGGCGGCGTGAGTGCCGCTAATCCCGTGCGCGGCGAGGCTTCGGTGCGGGTGGCGGGCGAGGCGATCGTGCTGCGGCCCAGCTTCCAGGCACTGGTCGCGGCCGAAGGCGAGCTGGGCTCGCTGTTCGCGCTGGTGGAACGTGCCGGTGAGGGGCGGATCGCCTTGAGCGAGGTGGCGGCGCTGTTTTGGCATTGCCGGCACGGCGCGCCCGCGGCGCTGACGCGCGAGCAACTGGGCGAGGCGATCGTCACGGGTGGGCTGACGCGCTCGATGCCGGTTCTGCGCACGCTGTTGGGCCAGGTGCTGGACGGGCGATGATGTGGGGTGAAGAAGCCCCATTCTCCAACCAAGCAGGGCGGCTGGCGGGGATGGCGGGCGCGGTGATCGGCTGGTCGCCCGACCTGTTCTGGAGCGCGACTCCGGCCGAACTGGCGACAGTGGTCGCCGCGTTGACGGGGGTGGGCGACACCGCGACGCCGCCCGATGCCGACACGATCGCGCGGATGCAGGAGGCCGATCCCGATGGATGAGGATGACGAACTGGTGGTCGGCGTGCGCGCCGACACGACGGCGTTTCGCCGCGAGGTGAGCGAGATGCGGCAATTGCTCGAAGGGTCGCTGGGTGCAGGCGGCGACCGGGCCGGGCGTGCGATCGAAGGATCGCTGCTGCGCGCGGTGCGGCAGGGGCGGCTGGGGTTCGAGGACCTGCGCCAGGTCGCGCTGTCGGCGATGGCGGACATCGCGGCGGCGAGCATCAAGGCGGGGCTGGGGGCGATCCTGGGTGGACGCTCCGGCGGCGGTGGCGGGGGCGGGCCGGCGATCGGATCGCTGCTGATGGGGCTGCTGGGGGTGCCGGGGCGGGCGACGGGCGGGCCGGTGGCGCCGGCGCGGCCGTATCTGGTCGGCGAGCGCGGGCCCGAACTGTTCGTGCCGACGGCGGCGGGGCGGATCGAGGCCATGAGCCCCGGCGGGGGTGCGCGCGACGTGCGGGTGTCGATCACGGTGCGCGCGGGCGCGGGCGAGGCACCGGCGGCGCTGCGCGCGTCTGGGCGGCAGGTCGCGCGCGCGGTGCGGGCGGCGTTGGGGGAATAGGCGATCTTCTCCCCGTTGGGGGAGGGATTGGGGGTGGGGCTAGCGGTGGGATATTCCCCTCCCCAACCCCTCCCCCGAAAGGGAGGGGCTTAGACAATGGCTTACTGGCTGGCGCGGGAACGGACCGTGCAGGACACGAGCGTGATCACCCGGTTCGATCCGCGGTTCTGGACCGTCAATTTTCCGCGGCCGATGATGGCGGCGGTGACGACGGTCGCGGCCGATGCCTTGCGGGTCGATGCGGTGTTCTATCGGGGCGACGATCTGGCGGGGCTGATCTGGGAGGCCGAGGACCGGCACGACCATCCGTTGCTGGCGTATGAGACCGCGCGCGATTTCCGTGGGTGTCGGCTGTCGTTCCGGTGGCGGTCGGGCGGAGTCCTGCCGCTCGACGCGGTCAACGGCCCGACGCTGACGATCGAAGGGCGCGACGCCGCCGGCATGCCGCGCGCCTGGTATGTGCGGTTGTGGAACTATGCGGAAGGCTCGCCGGAGGATGCGGCGGTGGCGATCGACTTCGCTCGCCTCGATGGCGGGTTCGTGTTGCCGGGCGAGGCCGATCCGGTGTGGGCGGGCGATGTCGACCGCATGTTCGTGTCGCTGGTGGCACCGGGTTATGGAACGGCCGGCGCGCTGGCGGAGCCGGTCGAGGGCTGGGTCGAGCTGAGCGACATCGCGTGCGGCGGGCCGGGTTCGGTGCTGACGATCGGCGATGTGGTGGTGCCAGAACACGGGCTGGGGATCGCGAGCGGGTATGACGACAGTTATCACCTGACGCCGGCGCGGCTGCTGCGCAATGCATTGCAGCTCGCGTATCGGGGCGACATTGTCCATTATGTCGGGATGAGCCATTATTTCCGGCTCGCAGGCGGTGTGGCGACGGCGGAAGGCGGGGCGCTGAACGTCGCCGCGGCGGCGTGGCACCGCGACTTCGCCGCCCGCGCGCACGCGCTGGGTTATGGGGTGATCTGGTCGCTGAGCTATGAGCTGTTCGATGCGCACTGCCCTGAGGACTGGAAGCAGCGAACGGCGGATGGATCGCCGGCGCTGACGGGCTGGGTGCCGCCGTCGACGCTGTTGAGCCCGGCCTGTACGGCGGCGATGGATTATCTGCAGGCGGTGGCGGCGGCGTTCCTGGGTGTCGGGGCGGCGGCGGGGCTGCGGCCGCAGTTCCAGGTCGGCGAGCCATGGTGGTGGGTGAAGCCCGACGGGCGGCCGTGCCTGTACGACGCGCATGCGGTGGCGGCGTTCGCCCCGGTTCCGATCGAGACGATGCGCGGGCCCAAGACGCCGGCGCAGATCGCCACGCTGGATGCGGCGGGGGCGTCGCTGGCCGCGTCGACGGCGGCGCTGTGCGCGGCGGCGCGGGCGGCGGCGCCCGCGTGCGTGACACACCTGCTGACCTATTTGCCCACCGTGCTCGATGCGCGAGCGCCCGAGGCCAGGCGGGCGAACATGCCGGTCGGTTGGGCATCGCCGGCGTTCGATGTGTTGCAGTTGGAGGATTATGACTGGGTGACCGCGGGCGACGTGGCATCGACGCGCGACGGGATCGCGGCGGCAACCGCTCGGCTCGGCTATCCGGCAGAGCGCCAGCATTATCTGTCTGGGTTCGTGCTGCGACGCGAGGATGCGGGCCAGTGGCGCGCGATCGAGGCGGCGGCGGTGGCGGCGCAGGCGCGGGGCGTGGGTGCGACCTTCATCTGGGCACTGCCGCAGGTGATCCGGGACGGATTCGTCCATTTCGACGGGGAGAGCGACGTGCAGGCATTCGACGATGTGGTGTTCCCGCTGGCGCTGGGCCGCGCGGCCGAGGTGACGCCGGGCTTTTCGACGCAGGTGGTGAGCACGGGCGGCGGGGCCGAACAGCGCCAGGTCGACTGGGCCGAGGCGATCACGTCCTATGACGTGGGGCCGGGCGTGCGGAGCGAGGCCGACATGGCGACGCTGCTGGCGTTCTTTCGCGCACGGATGGGGCGGGCGCGGGCGTTCCGGCTGCGCGATCCGTTCGATGCGGTGGGCGCGGGCGAGATGCTGGGTGTGGGCGACGGGAGCACGCGGCGGTTCGCGCTGGTGCGGCGCTATGGCGACGTGACGCGGCGGATCACGCGGCCGGTGGCGGGCAGTGTGGCGGTGCGGGTCGGCGGGGTCGCGGCAGGATTCGCGGTCGAGCCTGGGGGCTGGATAGTGCTGGACGTGGCACCTGCGGCGGGGGCGGCGGTGGCGGCGGACTTCGTGTTCGACGTGCCGGTGCGGTTCGCGGAAGACCGGTTGAGCGTCAGCCGGGCGACCTGGGCGGCGGGAGAGGCGGCGTCCGTGCCGTTGGTCGAGGTGCGCGAGGGGTAGATTCTGGTCTCGCTCCTGCTTTCGCGGGACAGGAGTCGAGGAAGCAGAAGGCAGAAGGCCCTCACTCCACCCTCTCCCGCGAAGAGCGGGAGAGGGCTCGAAGGAGGCAGAAGAAGTGGACCCCGGATCAAGTCCGGGGTGACGGGCTAGTTGGGCGAGGGCGAGCTAGCAGGATGATCAATCCTCCCCGGGACGGGGAGGTGGCGCGAAGCGACGGAGGGGGCTCGCGACGGGCGGTGGCCTGTGCGGGCGCGGGCCCCCTCCACCACGCGCTGAAGAAGCGCGCGTTCCCCTCCCGTGCCGGAGAGGATTGTAGAAGAAGAGGAGGCGCGGATGACGTGGCTGAGCGGGGCGGTAACGACGATCGCGTGGTGTTGGCGGGTCGAGCGGCGCGACGGGGTGGCGATCGGGTTGACGGCGCATGACCGCGATCTGGTCATGGACGGGCTGGTGCACCGGGTGACGCCGGGAATGCTGCCGTCGGCGATCCGGCGTGGCACCGCGCTGGACGCGGATACGATGGAGGTGACCGGCGCGCTGGCGAGTGCGGCGGTGACGGAAAGCGATCTGCTGGCCGGGCGCTGGGACGGGGCG
>DASVUT010000605.1:0-3130 GCA_036386955.1 Sphingomonas sp.
GCTGTCGGCTTGCATCTCGTTGATGATGGCAACGTCGCACCGCGTCTGCTCCCGGTACGCTTCGCTATCGCGATCGGGAAGCCATATCGTCCTCGACTTCCAGCCCTCGGCCCGCAGGATCGCGCGCCGCCGTGCCGATCGTTCGCTGCTCGTAAGGGGTCGTTCCGCGCCCATGGTCGTCTCCGTTGCATGCAACGTAAACCGCGTGGCGCTCCGTGCAAACCCCTTTCAAGCCAAGCACATGGCGCGCAGCCACGATTGTGCCGTGTTTGCTGGGCAGCAAGCAGGCGATCGGGAACACGAATACATGCGCACTATCTTCACCATGCCGGCACTGGTGCTGACCGCGGCAAGCGTCCCTGCCGAACGCGTCGTCACCGGCGACGGGGTCACCGCCGCCACGATCGCAGGCGCGAAGGGAACGCTGCGCATCGATCCCGCCGGCACGTCGATGCCCATCGTCACCTCGGATTTCGCTGAGCGGGCGGGGCTGAAGAAGGGCTTCATCGCGATCGGCTATGCGGTCGGGCCTGAACGCGTGAAGGGCTCCACCGATGTCGCCGCGATCGGCCTGGGTGCCGAGCCGTTCAAGCGGCGGATCGCCTGGACCCCGCTCGCCTTCACGCCCGCCGCCGATGGCGTGATCGGCCCCGGCGGCGTGCCCGAGCCGGTCGTCCGCTTCGTGCTTGGCCCGGCGCGCGCAGGCGAGCGCACGGTCACGCTGCCGATGATGACGCAAGGCGGCGTGGCGAGCGGCTGGGGCGAACGGTACGCGCGCATCGATGTCGGCGGCGAGCCGATGCGCGTGCGGTTCGACCCGCATCACCCGCGTACGCTGGCGACCGCGGCGGCGGCGGCGCGGATCGCCACGGCGCAGGGCGGAACGCTTTCAGGTGCGCCGCGCATGACGGAGATCGCATTCGGCATCGAACGCCCGGTGCGCGACATGACGCTCGCGCGCGCCCTGACGGTCGGGCCGCTGGCGGTGCTGGCGATGGGCGTGCGCACCGGCGATGTCGGCAGCGCGGCGGCGATCCGCGAACAGGATGGCGACCCCGACGAGGTCATCGTCGCGGCGGGCAAGAAGCGCGATCCCAGCCGCGATCGGCTGTCGATCGGGGCGGATTTGCTGTCGCGCTGTTCGTCCTTGGTGTTCGACAAGCCGGCCAAGCTCATCCGCCTGACCTGCTGATCACTCGGCCGCCAGCGCCCCATCACCCACCGCATCCCTTTCGGCCGCCTGGCGCATCCACATTGCCGCATACAGCCCGCCGCGCCGCAGCAGATCGGCATGCGTCCCCGCCTCCGCCACGCGGCCCTCGTCCAGCACGATGATGCGGTCGGCGGATACCACGGTGGACAGGCGGTGCGCGATGACGATCGTCGTGCGGCCGCGCTCGACCGCCTCCAGCGTATCGAGAATGTCGGACTCCGTCCGGCTGTCGAGCGCGCTGGTCGCTTCGTCCAGGATCAGGATCGGCGGGTTCTTGAGCAGCGTACGCGCGATCGCCACGCGCTGCTTCTCGCCGCCCGACAGTTTCAGCCCGCGTTCGCCGACGCGCGTGTCATATCCGTCGGGCTGGCGTTCGATGAACGGCGCGATCGCCGCGCCTTCGGCCGCGCGCCGCACCTCCGCCTCGCCCGCCCCGTCGCGGCCATAGGCGATGTTGTAGCCGATCGTGTCGTTGAACAGCACCGTGTCCTGCGGCACGATGCCGATCGCGGCGCGCAACGACGCCTGCGTGACGTCGCGCAGATCCTGGCCATCGATGGTGATCCGCCCCTCGTTCACGTCGTAGAAGCGATAGAGCAGCCGCGCGAGCGTCGACTTGCCCGCCCCCGACGACCCCACCACCGCCACCGTCGCGCCCGCGGGCACGTCCAGGTCGAGCCCGTGCAGGATGGTGCGCCCGGGGTCGTAACCGAACCGCACGCCCTCGAACCGGATGGCCCCCCGCGTCACCACCAGCGGCTTGGCACCAGGCGCATCGACCACCTCGGAATGCGTATCGATCAGCGCGAACATCTCCCCCATGTCGATCGCGCCCTGCCGGATCGTGCGATACACCATGCCGAGCAGGTCGAGCGGGCGGAACAGCTGCGCGAGCAGCGTCGACACGAACACCACATCGCCTGCCGAGGCGGTGCCGCGGCTCCATTGCCACGCGACCATCGCCATGCCGCCGCCCAGCATCACATTGGTGATCGCGCTCTGCCCGACGTTGAGCCAGGCGAGCGAGTTTTCCGACTTGGTCGCCGCCGCCGCATAGGACGTGACCGCCTGTTCGTACCGCCGCGCCTCGCGCTCCTCGGCCCCGAAATACTTCACCGTTTCAAAATTGAGGAGCGAATCGACCGCGTGCGCGACCGCGCCGGTGTCGAGGTCGTTCATCCGCATGCGCAACGCATTGCGCCAATCGGTGACGATCCGCGTGAACACGATGTACGCGACAACCATCGCCACCGTCGCCGCGACCATGCCGAAGCCGAAGCTGGTCCAGAAGATCCCGAGGACCAGCACCAGCTCCAACAGTGTCGGGGCGATGTTGAACAGCAGGAAATACAGCATCGTATCGATGCTCTTGGTCCCGCGCTCGATCACCTTGGTCACCGCCCCGGTCCGACGTTCGAGATGGAAGCGCAGGCTCAGCGCGTGGAGATGGCGGAACACATTGGCTGCCAGCCGCCGCGTCGCCTCCTGCCCCACACGTTCGAACACGGCGTTGCGCAGATTGTCGAACAAGGTCGTCGAAAACCGTGACGCGGCATAGGCGATCACCAGCAGGATCACGAGCGTCACCACGCCCCGGTCGCCTGACGCCATCCGATCGACCGCGTATTTGAGCGTGTAGGCCGCGCCGAACACCTGGACGAGCTTGGACGCGACGACGAGCATCATCGCGCCCACGATCCGCACCCGCAGCATCGGTTCGCCCGCGGGCCAAAGATAGGGGAGAAAGCGCCGGAGCGTCGGCAGCAGCGGCGGGGAACTGGTCATTATGCCCCATGTCGGACGACAGACCTCCGCGTGCAAGGCAAGTGGGCCACGTCCATGTTGTCGCAAACGCGGAACCATTGATCGTAACACGGGTTAAGTGCTTGAGTGGAGTACGAACAATGGACTCGATGT
>DASVUT010000606.1:0-1849 GCA_036386955.1 Sphingomonas sp.
ATCCCGCCCGACACCGCGGCGACGGCGGCCCAGTCGATCTCGTGCGCGGCGACCCTGGACCCGCGCCTGACCACCACCGCGACCCGGCCGGCACCGTCCACCGCCAGCGCACCCAGCCCGTCGCTGCCGACCACGGCCCCCGCCGTGACGAAGCCTGGCAGCGCGTCGGCGGCATCGGCGGCTTCTTCGGGCGAGGCGATGCGCCGCGGGGCGCGGCCGCGCCGGACCAGCCACGCCGCCGCCATGGCCGCCGCTGCCGCGACGCCGACGCTTGCATAGACGATCACCGGTTCAGCCGCGCGCGAGCGCGTCCAGCGTCGGACGGAGCCCGGACAGATCGTATCCGGCGTCCGCTGCCTGCCGCACCAGCAGTTCGGGATTGCGCCCGGCCTTGGCCGCGGCGAGCGCCCACAGGTTGCATGACCGCGTCCCCGACCGGCAATAGGCCAGCACCGGGCCGTCGGCGGCGACCAACGCCGCCGCCATGGCGTCGACATCCGCCTGACCGAAGCCGCCCGCGACCGGGATCGCGGTATAGCCGAGCCCTGCGGCGTGCGCCGCCACCCGGATCGCGTCGCCGCCGGGCTGCCCCGGCTCCTCGTCATCGGGGCGGTTGTTGATGACCGCGACATAGCCCGCCGCGGCGATCGCGGGGAGGTCGTCGGGCATGATCTGCGGCGCCACGGCGACGCGTTCGTTGATGGGACGGATATCGGTCATACGCGCGTCTTAGTCGATCCTGGGGGCGGCGGGAAAGGGTGTGCGGCGGCGCGGACATTCCACTAGAGCGGTTTCCGACCATGTTGCACCACCGTCATTGCCCTTCGGGCATCCGCTTCGCGGCGGGACGATTTGGGCCCGGCGCGGCGTTGCTCGTCGGTTACGATGCAAAGCATCGCGCCCTCCTCGCGCCTTGCGCCGAACCCAAATCGCCTCCGTGCCAGTGATGCCACATGATCGGAAAACGCTCTAGCCCAGACATGTCGAAAGGAGGTGACGCATGGCCGATGAACGCGAACGCGCGTGTGGGGCGGCGGCGGTGCCGGCGGGCATGGCGGCGGAGGTGGCGGGCTATGCCTGGGCACGGGACCTGGTGGGGCAATCCGGGGGTGCGGTGTATCGGATCCATGGCAAGGCTGGATCGCCGGACCTGTTCCTGAAGCATGGCGCGGGGGCGGTCGCGGATGACGTGGCCGACGAGATGGAGCGGCTGCGCTGGCTGGCCGGGTATGTCCCCGTCCCTGCGGTCAGGCAGTTCATCCGTACGGCGGATCAGGCGTGGCTGTTGATGACGGCGCTGGATGGGCGGACGGCGTATGAGGTGATGGCGGCGCGTGCCGATGCGCGTCTTGACGTCGCCGACGCGCTGGCGGCGTTCCTGCGCCGGTTGCACGCGATCCCGGTGGGCGATTGTCCGTTCGACAGTGGCCATGGCTTGCGCCTGTCCAAGGCGCGCGCGCGAATCGATGCCGGGCTGGTCGATGTCGATGATTTCGACGACGCGCGCGAAGGCTGGACGGCCGAACAGGTGTGGGCGGCGATGCACGACCTGCTGCCGATCGAGCCCGAATGCGTGGTGACGCATGGCGATGTCTCGCTCGACAATCTGCTGATCCGGGACGGCGCGGTCGTGGGGTGCATCGATGTCGGGCGCGCCGGGATCGCCGACCGCTATCAGGATATCGCCATCGCGTGGAACAGCCTGGAGGAGTTCGGCACCGCGGTGCAGGACCGGTTCCTGCAAGGGTACGGCATTGCCGAGCCCGACGCGCGCAAGCTGCACTTCCACTTGATGCTGGACGAGTTCTTCTAGACCTTTGCGTCGACCTGTCCCTCGACACTGGCTTTC
>DASVUT010000607.1:0-5599 GCA_036386955.1 Sphingomonas sp.
CGGCCGCACCGCCCCGAAATCCAGCAGCACCAGCTTGCCCGTGGCGGGCTGATACCGGTAATTGGCGAAGTTTAGATCAGTCTGCATCAACCCGAACACGAACAGTTCGCGCAGCACGAGGTCGATCAGCCGCTGCATCAGCGAATCGCGCGTTTCCTGTGCCGCATCGACCAACGTTTCGACCGGCACGCCATCGACGAAGCTCATCGCCAGCACGCGCGGCCGCGTCAGCTCACGGTCGAGCACCGGCACGACGAAGTCCGGCTCGTCGGCCAGCAGCGCCCCCATCGCCGTCATCTGCTCGCCCTCACGCAGGTAATCAGCCTCCTCGTGCAACTGCGCCTTGGCCTGTTCCAGCAGGGGCGCGACATCAAGTTCCTTGGACAACAACCCTGACACGCGCAGCAGGGTCGCGACATTGCCGACATCGGCGTCGATGCTGTCGGCGACGCCTGGATATTGCACCTTGATCGCCAGCACCCGCCCGTCGCGCATGGTGGCGCGGTGGACCTGCCCGATCGAGGCGGCGGCGATCGGATGCGCTTCGAACCGTGCGAAGCGGCTGCGCCAGTCCTTGCCCCATGCCTCGGCCAAAACTTTCTGCAATTGCGCGGGCGGCATATGGTGCGCGCGGTTGCGCAACCGCGCCATGATATCCGACAGCTCGGGCGGCAGCATGTCGCCCGCGTCCATCGAGATCATCTGCCCCAGCTTCATCGCGGCCCCGCGCAGGTGCGACAGCTGATCGGCGACGCGTCCGATATTGCCCGGCGTTAGCAGCAGATCGCCCATGCGCGGTCGCTCCCCCGCCGCCAGTCGCCGCGCGCCTTCGGCCACCATTCCGCCCGCGACTCCGCCCGCCAGCCGCCCGAATGCTCCCAGCCGCGCGACGCGTCCGCTGGGTAGTGCGCGCCCGGTGCCCTCGGGCGGACCGTCGCTCATGCCGCGACGCCTTCATCCACGTCCTGTTCCGCCTCGGCCGCGACGCCTTGTTCCAGCACCGCCTCGTCGCGCGCGAGCTTGTCCGCGTCCTCGCCCGTGACCCCGAACCGCGCCGCGACGTCGGGGGCGAAGCGCAACAGGTCGGGCCGCAGTTTAAGCAGACTGATGTCCTTCGACTTACCCTCCATCATCACGTCGAAGTCGAGACCGTGCGCCATCCGCATGAAGGTCGCGAACTCGAACGGGTTGGTGAAATCGGAATGCCCTGTCCAGATCGGCGGGCGCAGCACCGTCTTCACCCGCGCCGTCGGTTTGACCGCCGCCTTCAGCGTCTCGCCCTTCTTCGTCTTGCCCCCGGTGCCCGCCGCGCGCTGCTTGGCGGTGATCGCCTGCTTCACCTCGCGCATCTCGGTGCGTGGGCTGGAGAAATGGATCTTGGGTCGCACGCCCGCGGGCCAGCTGGCGATGAACTGTTCCAAGGTCGCGCGCATGTCGAGCCGTTCGGGATTGAGGCACCAGAAATGCTGATAATCGAAGATCAGTCGCACGCCGGTGCGCTCGTGGATCCAAAGAACATCGGCGGCGGAGAACCGGATATCGTCATTCTCCAGCACCAGCCGCCGCCGGACGTGTTCGGGACATTGTTCCAACCCCGCAATCCAGCGCGCGCGGCTCGCCTCGGGATCGCCATAGACGCCCCCGACATGCGTCACCATCACCGCCTCATCGTCCAGTTCCATCCGGTCGAGCATCTCCGCCTGGCTCGCCAAATCCCAGATGCTCTTTGCGGTCAATTGCGGGTCGGGCGAGTTCAGCAACACATATTGCGACGGGTGAAAGGACAGCCGGATGTCGAGCGCCTTCGCCTTGGCCCCGAACGCGCGCAACTCCGCGTCGCTCTCCGCCACCATGTCGTGAAACTGCGGCATGTCGGGATGCGTGGCATAGGGCGCGATGTCGGACGACATGCGATACATCGTCAGTGCATGCGCGCTTAGATAATCGAGGATCTGGTCGAGCCCTTCCAGCGAGCATTTCAGATGAGGGCCCTTTTGCCAGCGGCGGGTGTCGTTCGACTTCAGTCCCGGCTGGCCCATCACCTTGACGGGAAAGCCGAGTCGTAAGGGCTTGGTCATGCGGGCACCTGTGACTGGGGAAATCCGAGATCGCGGACGAACGCGTTCCAGTCCGCGGGGCGCAGCGCGCCGCCGGTCGCTTGCGCGTGTCCACTGCCATAATGCGCGTCCGCGCCCGCCGGGCGGTGATCCGCCAAGAACGCGATCAGGTCGCGTCCGCTCGCCGATCGCGCCGCGAAATGCACCCAGCCATGGCGGTATCCGGTGTTGGCGGCCAGCACGATCTTGTCCTTCAACCGCCCGCGCCATTGCTGCGCGATAAGGGGGTGGATCTGGCACGGCGACGAAAAGGCGATCAGCGCGACCTCACCGTTAACGACGGGCCCGACCCGCTTGGCCGCCTCCACCGCCGCCCGCACCTCGATCTTGGCATCGCGCAGCGCCTGCGCATCGGCGCTGTCGCCCTTGGTGATCGCCTTGGGCCCGTCCGCCGTCATCAATAGCCGCAGCGCCGGAGAGGCATCGGCCGCAGCCGTGCGGCGCGGCGCGTTGACCAGGGACACCGCGTCGCGCAGCGCTGTCTTGCCCCAGCGTGCCTGCGCCTGCTCTAGTTCGGCAAACCCGGCCTCGTGCGCCATGTCCCCGATCAGCCCCAGCGCCGCCAGCCACAGCCAGTCCTCCGCCGGCCCAATCGCGCTCGCGCACCACCAGGCGAGCAGCGCCGATGTCGGCTCGGGCGTGAGACCATTGCCGCTGATGACCACCGCATCGCCCGGCGTGCCCGTGGGTATGTGATGGTCGATCACGATCGTCGCCACGCCCTGCGCGATCGCCCCGTCGCGCACGCCCAAATCGGTGACGATCAGCCCACCCGGTGCCCGCGCGGCGATCTCCGCCCCCACCGCATCATCCCACGGGTTCTCGCCCCGCCCGATGATCCGCACGTCATGCGCCACCCCCCGCTGCGTCAGCCCGCGCGCAAGGATCGCCACCGCCGACAGCCCGTCCGCGTCGAAATGCCCGACGATCAGGGCGGGGCGCTGGAGATCGAAGCGCGCCAGCGCCTGAGCAAACCGCTCACGCGTGACTTCGGCGGGGAGGCAGAACGATGGCATGGTCGGTTAACGCACGTGCGCGACACTCCGCTCCGAAGCCGACCGCCGTCAGTGTCACGGGGAAACTTCGATCAACACACGCAAAGGGCGGCCGACCCGCAGGTCGCCCGC
Source organism: Sphingomonas sp. (assembly GCA_036386955.1). GTDB lineage: Bacteria > Pseudomonadota > Alphaproteobacteria > Sphingomonadales > Sphingomonadaceae > Sphingomonas. The sequence goes on from DASVUT010000607.1 coordinate 3,245, forward strand.
CCCATATCCGCTGCGCAGGCAGACGTTACGACGTCGATTCGTCGCTCGACGAGAAGGTGTCGCCGACCGCGCCGAGCAGGCCGTCGGTCGAGGTGTCGAAGTCGAGGCTGTTGCTGTTCTGCTGGGCGGAGATGTTGCCATCCTCGTCCTCGTTATAGCTCGACTGGTTGGAATCGATGCCCAGACCCAGCGTGCTGCTGATGTCGGACACGATGCCGCCGGACGAGCCCGAGTCGCTGCTGCTGGAGCTGTCGTCGCTGCCAAAGATGTTCGAAAGACCGATCATGATGACCTCCTAAGTCGTTGCCTTTAATTGACTGGCGACCCGATTGGATCGTGATGCAAAAACCATCATGGCGCGGCGTCCGTTCCCCGGCCGTCATGGAGGTCGGCCCGTACCGCACCTCCCCAAAGCAACGCGACACAGGTGTAACGAACGGCGGAATTGCATGGGCATCGCGATACCAGGCACTTTGCGGCAGGGTTGCAGAACGGTTTGGTTAGTCACGTGATTGAGCCGTTCGGGCACGCGTTCGTCGATCCATCACAACCTTGTCATGCGTCATCGCTGCGCTAGCGTGCGGCTGTGCCCCCGCCCCCATCCACGATCATCCTGTTCGACACGCATTGCGTGCTGTGCAGCCGCTGGGTTGCGTTTCTGCTGCGTCACGAGCGCGACGACGCCATCGCGTTCGTGGGCGCATGGACGACAACGGGATTGGCAATGGCCGCCCGCCACGGCCGCACGCGCGCCGACCTGGAGCGCAGTTATCTGGTGATTACCGGCTGCCGGGCGGTGGAGCGATCCGACGCCGGGATCGTGCTGCTCGGGCATCTGCGGGCACCGTGGCGGTGGCTGCGGATCCTCCGTTGGATGCCGCGCCCTGCCCGCGATGCGATCTATGACGTGGTGGCGCGCAATCGCTATGCATGGTTCGGCAAGCTCGACGCGTGCATGGTACCCGACCCCGCGACCAGGCACCGCTTCACGCTCGACTGACGCGCGCCCACCGCATCACCAGCCCGCCACGCGGACGTAGGGAGAATTTGGCCTCGACGACGGGGGCCTCTGCCACCGACATCGGCACCCAGCGCCGCAGGATCGTCGCGACAACGATGCACGCTTCCACCAGCGCGAAATTCTGGCCGATGCAGATGCGCGGCCCGTCGCCAAAGGGCAGATAGCTGTGCGCTGGCCAGGTCGCCTCGCCCAGGAACCGTTCGGGCCTGAACGCGTGCGGATCGGCGAACCAGCGTGGGTCGCGGTGGATCGTATAGGGCACGATCTGGACCAGATCGCCGCGCGCGATCGTCACCGCGTCCAGCCTCACCGGCTCGGTCGCCTGGCGCAGGAATAGCGAATAGGCCGGCGGCCATAGCCGCAGCACCTCGGCGACGACCGCGCGCAGCACCGGCAGCTTGGGAACGTCGGCGGCGGTGATCGCCCGCGCGCCGACCACCGTATCGGCTTCGTCGCGGATGCGCGCGGTCCACCCTGGATGTTCGATCAATGCCCAGAACAGCCAGGTCAGCAGCGCGCCCGAGGTCTCATGCCCCGCGATCAACAGGCTCATCGCGTCGTCGCGGATCGCCTGCGGATCGCCGTCATGCTGGTCGACCAGCATCGACAACAGATCGCCCCGGTCGCCGCCGCCCTCCTCCAAGCGCCGCCTGACCAAGCCGGTGACGACATCGTCCATCACCCGCATTGCCCAGACTTTGCGCGTCTTGGCCGGCAGCGGCAGCCAGTCGGGCAGCGTCACCGGCGCGGCCGATTCCCGAAACGCAGTGTCCGACAGAATCTGGATCGCCCGTTCGACCTCGTCGCCATTGGGCAGCGGCTCGGCCCCGAACAGCGTCGCGCACGCGATGTCGAGCGTCAGCCGCGCGCAGGCCGCATCGACGTCGAGGCTTGCCTCGTCTCCGTTCCCAAGCGCATCGCAGAACCGCGTCGCGTGGCCGGCGGCGGCATCCGCATAAGCCGCGACGCGTCTGGAGGCGAAGGCGGGCTGGACCTTGCGCCGCCGGTCGCGCCAGTCCTGCCCCTCGGCAAGCAGCAGGCTGTCGCCATTCCATTGCCGCACCACATCCATGATCCGCCGCGCCCGCTCGAACGACGCCCAGTGCCGCACCAGCACGCCCTCGATCTCACGCGGGTGGAAGAACAGCCACAGCCGGTTTGGCCCGAGCCGCAGGCGAACCGCATCGCCATGCCGCGCGTGCAACTCCGCGTAGAAGGCGAGCTGATCGCCGCGGATGCGCCGCAGATGGTCGATGCCGAGCACGAACGATCGCGGGTGCGCCACCTCAGCCCAGCGCCACGCGTCGAGGTGGCACGGACATGCGCGCCGGCAG
>DASVUT010000608.1:0-1759 GCA_036386955.1 Sphingomonas sp.
TCTTCGACCTGCTGGAGAAGACCGACACCAGCGCGACCAAGCGCCGCTCGGCGCTGCTGATGCAGTTGAAGCATGCGATCGGCAAGCACGCGTCCCAGGAAGAGAATGTCGTGTACGCGATGATGCGGGACCAGGGGCTGACCGAGGCGGCGGACCAGCTCAACCACGAACATGGCTATGTGAAGCAGTATTTCTTCGATCTGACGGAGATGGCGAAGGACGATCCCGCCTGGCTGCCCAAGCTTGTCGAGTTCCGCGGGCTGATCGAAAAGCATATGCGCGACGAGGAGGACGAGCTGTTCCCCAAGCTGCGTGGATCGCTGAGCGAGGCGCAGAACAAGCACATCACGGCGGCGATGAACAAGGAAGGGTTCAAGCTCGCCTGAGCGGTCAAGCGCCGCGGCCTGGGTTCAGAGGTCGCGGGCGTACACCAGGTCGTCGTACCAGGAGCTGCCCACCAGGTAACGCCGCTCACCCGCGATCACGAAACCCTGACGTTCGTAAAAATCGCAGGCGCGAGCATTGGCACCCAGCACGCCGAGCAGCAACCGGCCTGCCCCCAGGGAAACCGCATCTGCGATGGCCAAGGCCATCAATGCGGATCCCAGTCCCGTGCCGCGCGCCGGTGACAGGGTGTAGATGCGTCGGAGTTCGACATCGGTATCGTCCAGGCGGACCGGCAGGTCGGGCGGCGTCAGCAGCGTGTAGCCGACCGGCGCCGCGCCCCGAGCGTGCTCAGCCAGCGTAACGATTGCGCGCGGGTGTGCGATCCAATCCGCGAATGCGGTCGCAGAACTGTTCTTGCTGCAATGCTCGACGATGTCTGCACCCGGCAGAACGCCCGCGAATGTTTCCAGGAAGCTCGCACCCGCGATCAGCGCCGCCGCACCCGCATCCTCGGGCAACGCGCGGCGTAGTGACCATTGCATCGGTTCGGCTTAGCCGACAATCTCTTCGGGCTTGAAGAAATAAGCGATCTCGATCTCGGCATTCTCGTCCGAATCCGACCCGTGCACCGTATTCGCCTCGATCGACTCGGCCAGTTCCTTGCGGATCGTGCCGGGTTCGGCATTGGCGGGGTTGGTCGCGCCCATGATGTCGCGGTTGCGCTGCATCGCGTTCTCGCCTTCGAGCACCTGGACGACCACCGGGCCCGAGATCATGAAGCTGACGAGTTCGCCAAAGAACGGCCGCTCGCGGTGGACGGCATAGAAGCCCTCGGCCTGTTCGCGCGTCATCTGGATGCGCTTGCTGGCGACGACGCGCAGGCCCGCATCCTCCAGCATCTTGGTGACGGCGCCGGTCAGGTTGCGACGGGTCGCATCGGGCTTGATGATCGAAAAGGTACGGTTCGCGGCCATGACGGTCACGGGCTCCTTGTGGTGATGACGGGTAGAAAGCTGGCGTTGCCCTAGTCGGGCACCGGTGCGATGGCAACCGTCAGGCCGCCTGCTCCCACCGGCCGGCATCGTTCTGCTTCCAGTAGCGGCGGTCGACAGCCTCGCGGTCGCCCAGGCCTTTCCACGCCGCGCGCGCCGTTCGGACGCTGTCCTCGTCGAAGAAGTGGAACACGCGGTCGAAATCCAGCGCCTCATCGCGCCACACGCCATCGACCAGCGCGATGTGGCGCGCGCGGTTGGCCGCGTTGACATCGGGCGCGATCAGGATCGGCTGCGCACCGTCAACGTCGGTGCCGATCTGGGCATGAGGCAGAAAGCTGTCGGGCGCGAAGCTCCACAACAGCGCGTCGAGATGCGCG
>DASVUT010000609.1:0-1866 GCA_036386955.1 Sphingomonas sp.
TACTCTATGACGAAGAGGGAAGCGGTGCGAGGACGTCGCCCGGGGCGGAAGGGGCGTGTGTCGAACATGGCAGTCGTGGAGGAATCGCCCGGCGGTGATGATGTCGGTGGCGCGGGCGAACTCCACTATCGCCTTCATCAGCAATCCATCCTGTCCGCATTCGGTATCGCCGCCCTTCGCGCGCGCGAACTCGAGCCCATGCTCCAGCGCGCGGTCGAGCTTTGCGCGCAAGGCATGCGCGCGAACCACGCCAAGTTCCTGGAGTATCGGCCCGAGGACAAGCGTTTGCTGGTCCGGTCTGGCGTAGGCTGGCGGGCCGGCGTTGTCGGCCACGTCGCGGTCGGAACGGATCCGGACTCACCCGCCGGATACGCGTTCTCCACGGGGGAGGCGGTCATCTCCAACCATCTCGGCAATGAAGAGCGGTTCCGAACGCCCGGCTTCATGGCCGACCACGGCATCCAGCGCGCGATCAACGTCGTCGTCGAGGCCAGCGGCGAGCGGGTCGGCGTGCTGGAGGTCGACAGCACCGACGAGGGGCAGTTCGATCCTGCCGACCTCGCCTTCATGCAAGGCTTTGCCAACTTGATCGGCGTCGCGATGGAACGTCAGGCGGCCGAGAAGCGCCTGGCCGAAGCCGTCGAACACCAGGAGCTGCTGACCCGCGAAGCGAGCCACCGCGTCAAGAACAGCCTCGCGCTCGTATCGGCGATGCTCAACCTGCAGATGCAAGAAGAGGATGACGCCGACGGGCGCATCGCGCGGATGCTGGGTGATGCGCAGGCGCGGATCACGGCGATCGCGCAGGCGCATGATCAGCTCTGGCGCGGGCGCAAGGTCGGCGTGGTCATGCTCGATGAACTCATCGGGGGGATCGCACGCCTGCTGCAATGCCAGGCCCCCAATCACTCCATCACGTGCGACGTCGACGCGATCGAGATCAGCGCCGATACGGCGATCCCTCTTGGCCTGTTGTCGACCGAACTCGTCACCAACGCGATCAAATACGCCTATGAGGATCAAAGCGGCCCGATCACGCTGTCGATCCTGGCGCGCGACGGGCGGCTGATCCTCAGCGTCGCCGACACGGGCGTCGGTCTGCCCGAAGGGTTCAGCGCGAACGGTGGCCGTTCACGCAGCCTGGGCATGCGCATGATCACCAGCCTGGCGCGGCAGCTGCGCGGCGAATTGCGGTTCGACGATGGGAACCCCGGCACACGCGCGGTGCTCGACATGCCCGATCCGCGACCTAACGCAGCCGCCTGACATAGGAACGGCCGCCGGTCCGCTGTTCGATCTGAAAGTTCGGCACCGCCTCGATCAGGTCCGACAGGCGCTTATAGCCATAGTTGCGCACGTCGAAGCTCGACCGGTTGGCGGCGAGCTGGCCCATCGCCGATAGGCTGACGAACCCCTTCTCGTCGCGTTTCGACGCGTCATAGGCGTCGATCAACAGCTTCAGCAGAACCTCGTCCACGGGTGCCTTTTCGCGCTTGGGTGCCGCGGCGATGGCGGGGGGCAGGGTCATTGCGATCGGCGTGTCCGCACCCGCATCGGGCTTGGCCGCCTTCGCCGCGGCCGATCGGGCCGGTGCCGGCGCGGCGGGTGCCGCGACCGGCTCGGGCGGTTCGCCCGCCAGCGCAAGGACGTTGATGAAGCGCGTGCAGGCTTGCCTGAACCCTTGTGGCGTCGTCGGCGATCCGAACCCGTACACCGGCAACCCGTCCTGTCGGATGCGCATGGCGAGCGGCATGAAATCGCTGTCCGACGACATGATCCCGAATGCATGGACCCGCCCGCGGAACAGCAGGTCCATCGCGTCGATCGTCATCTTCATGTCCGTCGCGCTCTTCCCCTTCGTGACGT
>DASVUT010000610.1:0-2295 GCA_036386955.1 Sphingomonas sp.
CGATCGAGAAGCTGGGGGCGCGGTACCCCGTCACGCGCTGACCCGACGCATCCTCCAGCACCCGACGCGCGCGTGCTAGGTCGGCGCGAAACGTGGCAGGCGTCATGGTGTGGACGCGCTGGTGATCCCAGCCATGGCTGGCGACCTCATGGCCCGCATCCGCGATGCGGCGGATCAGCGCCGGATGCCGCTCCGCGACCCAGCCCAGGGTGAAGAAGGTCGCCTTGGCACCGCTTTCGGCGAACAGGGCGAGCACCGCGTCGGTGTTCGCCTCCACCCGCCGCTCCAGCCCGTCCCATTCAGACTTGTCGATGACGCGCTCGAACGCGCCGACCTGGAACCAGTCCTCGACATCGACCGACAGGCCGTTGAGCACGGCGCTACGCTGCATGGTCCCACGTCGCGGCACCACGGATGGGAACGGGATCGGCGGGCACGGGCGCGCGTGCGGGCCGCGTCGCATCGGCCTCGACCCAATCGACCAGCAGGGTTAGCACGCGGCGAAGCGCGGCATCCTGCTGCTCGATACGCGCTTCGAGAGCTGCGATGCGGTCGGAGTTATCGGCCACTTCGTCGCCCCGGATTTGATCCGGGGTCCACGCGGTGACCTCGGCGGCAGGCGTGACCTGCGGTTCTTGCGTGGATGCCGGGTCCAGTCCGGCATGACGTGAAGGAGCGGGCATGTCCGCGGTCATGTCGGCGATTACCGCCTCCACCACTCCGGCATCGATCAGCGACAGATTTTCCACCGCGGCTTGCAGCATGACCCGCCCGGCGAGCAGGTTCAGCCGCCGCGGCACGCCGCCCGATCCCTTGTAGAACGCTCCGAACGCATTGTCGGCGAAGTCGGGCTGCCCCTGCCACCCGACCACGCCCAGCCGGTGCGCCAGGTAATCGGCGACCTCGTCCTCCTCCATCGGATCCAGATGGTGGATGGCGATGATCCGCTGGCGCAATTGCTCCAGCCGATCCGAGCCGTGCAGCCGATCGCGGAACTCGGGCTGGCCGAGCAGCACGATCTGCAACAGCGCATGTCCGCCCGCCTGGAAATTGGAGAGCATGCGCAGCTCCTCCAGCGCGGACACCGGCAGCGCCTGCGCTTCGTCCACGATCAGCAGTGTCCGCTTGGCACTGCGCGCGACCGCGTGCAGCCCGCGTTCGATCGCGGTCAGCAGCTGCGCCTTGGCGAGCCCCGCGGGGTCGACGCCCAGATGCGTCGCGACGATGCGCAACAGGTCGTCCGCCTCGATCGCGCTCGACACCAGCTTGACGACGTGGAGCCGCTGATGATCGATCGTATCGACCAGATGCCCCACCAACGTCGTCTTCCCCGCGCCGATATCCCCGGTGATGACGATGAATCCTTCACCCTGCGCCAGGCCATAGCCCAGATAGGTCATGGCCTTGCGGTGCGTCGCGGTCTCGAACCAGAAGCGCGAATCCGGGGTCAGCTGAAACGGACGATCGGTCAGGCCGAAATGCGAGTCGTACATACGCTGCCCCTTAGAAGCTGTATCGCGCGCCGAGCAGCGCTTGGCCCGACAACGCGCTTTCCTGCCCGTCGCCGTACACGTCGAAGGTATATAGCCCCAGCGACGCGGTCGTGCTCAGCCGGCCGAACTGGCGGAAATAGCTGCCAGTGAGGCCCAGCGAGATCACGTCTTCGGAGCCGATCAGCTCGCTGGTGTAATAGTTGACGAAGGCGTTGGCATCGACGCTCGATACCGGCGACAGGCTATATTGGTAGAAGGCCTGGCCGTAATAGCTTTCGTCCTCTAGCCCGAAGACGACAATCCCCGACGGCACGTTCGGCGCGAAAAGCTTGCGGTTGGCATAGCCCGCGCCGACGCCGTACGTCGCGCGGCCGCGCGTCGCCGACAGCACGCCGTCGACCCCGCGCGCGCGGAAGCTGGCGGTGGAGATCGACTGGAACACGTCGTTCAGGCATCCGCCCGGTGCCGAACCGGTCGTCCCGAACACGCAACCGTTGAACTGCTGACCCAGCGCATTGTCGCGGCTGGCGATGAAGCTCGTCGGCAGGCCGGACAGCCCGTTGCGCAGCTGCCGCCCGAAGGTCGTCACCGAATCATAAACGCCGATCGCCAGACCGACATTCTGCGACGCCTGATAGGTCAGCGATCCGGTGTAGCTGGTAGAGCCATAACGTTCGCCGACCCGCGCCTCGACGGCGGTGCGGCGATTGGGGCGCCAGATCACGCCCGCATCGTAATAGACGCCGTCGGTCCGATACGCGATCCGGCGCGCGCCCGGTGCCTCGACGAAGCGGCCGTTGCG
>DASVUT010000611.1:0-3584 GCA_036386955.1 Sphingomonas sp.
GGTTCGGCGGCGAACATGGTCTGATAATCGGCGGCGTCCCGCGCATCGGGGGTGCGCTTGCCCGCGATATAGGGCGGCAGCGGCATCCGGCCCGCGCGCTCCAGCAAAAGCTCGACCGGCTCCTCGCCGGCGAAGTCGAACACGATGCTGCCGTCGTTATGGCGGGCCACGACATAGGCGGCGACACCTTGCCCGAAATCGACCATGTCGCCGATCCGGAGCCGCTTGGCGCCCTTGACGAAGGCTTGCCAGCGGCGCGGCCCTTCGCGCTTGTGGAGCGTGGCCCCAATCCGCGCCTCACCCCGCTGGCCGGTCAGTTGCGCCGGAATGACGCGCGTGTCGTTGAAGACCAGGCAGTCGCCCGGCCGCAGGCAGCGCGGCAGATCGCGCACCCCTGCGTCGCGGGTCGCATCACCGTCCAGCACCAGCATCCGCGCCGCGTCGCGCGGTGCCGCAGGGCGGAGCGCGATACGGTCGGAGGGCAGGTCGAAGTCGAAGAGGTCGACGTTCACCGGCGGCGGGCAGGCGCCCTGCGCCGCGCGGCCGGCGCGAGTTTGGGTGCCGCGGCCCCGGCGGGCGCGCCCGTCGTCGGCAGCGTCACCGTCTCGCCCGCCGCTGGCTGCGGCGCGGCGACGGGGGCGAAGGGCGGGGGATTGTCGGCGGCGACATAGGCGCGGACGATCCGGGCCGGATTGGCGGGCGGCTCGCCGCGCTCGACCGCGTCGACATATTCCATGCCCGCGATCACGCGCCCGAAGACAGTATATTTCTTGTCGAGGTTCAGCTTGGGCTGGAAGACGATGAAGAACTGGCTGTTGGCGCTGTTGGGATCATCGGCGCGTGCGGCCGAGACGGCGCCACGGACATGCGGCAGGTAATTGAACTCGGACGGGACGTTGGGCAGGTCCGAGCCGCCCGTGCCGTCTCCCTTGGGGTCGCCGCCCTGCGCCATGAAGCCGTCGATGACGCGGTGGAACACCAGCCCGTCGTAGAAACGCCGCCGGGTCAATGTCTTGATCCGTTCCACCATCTTGGGTGCGACATCGGGACGCAGCCAGATCGTCACACGCCCGCCGGTCGACAGGTCGAGGTACAGAAGGTTTTCGGGCTCGGTCATCGATGCGGGTGCCGCGCGCGGGGCGGCGGACGTGCCCTGCGCAGCGGCGGGAAGGGCGATCAACGCCCCCAGGAACGCGAACAAACAGCTAAGCAAACGCATCGGGGCACCATCGAATGGGGTGAAGACGCGTCGCTTAGCGCACAACCCGCTTTGCGCCAACGTGAACATGGATCAGGTGCCGCGCCGCCCCACCAGCGTCACGCGCGCGGTCATCTCGGCCTGGATCGCCGGCGTCACGAACTTGCCGATGTCCCCGCCATAAAGCGCGATCTCCTTCACCAGCCGCGACGCGATCGGCTGCAACGCGACATCGGCCATCAGGAATACGGTTTCGACGCGGGCGTTGATCTGTTGGTTCATGCCCGCCATCTGATATTCATATTCGAAGTCCGACACCGCGCGCAGGCCACGCACGATGATGCGCGCGCCTTGCGCTTCGGCAAAGTCCATCAGCAGCGAATCGAACGGCACGACGCGGATATCGCCACCGATGTCGGCAACCTCGCGCGTCACCGATGCCATGCGTTCGTCCAGCGTGAACATCGGCGACTTGGACGGGTTGGTGGTAACCCCGATGACCAAACGGTCGACCAGCTTGGCCCCGCGGCGGATGATGTCCATGTGGCCCAGCGTCATGGGATCGAAGGTGCCGGGATACACGCCGATGCGCTGGGCGGCGCTCACCGGTCCCGGTCCACCACATAGGCGGCGATCTGGCGCAGCAAGTCGGCCTCTGGGCCGTAGTTGCGCAGGTGCTGCGTCGCCTGGTCGACCAGCATGCGGCATTGTTCGCGCGCGCGCTCGATGCCCAGCAGCGACAGGAACGTCTCCTTGCCGCGCGTGTCGTCCTTGCGCAGCTTCTTGCCGGCGACAGCCTCGTCGCCCTCGGCATCGAGCAGGTCGTCGGCGATCTGGAAGGCGAGGCCCAGATCATGGGCATAGCCGCGCAGCGAGATCCGCCCTTCAGGGGGCAGGCGGCCCAGGATCGCGCCCGCCTCGACCGAGGCGGCGATCAGCGCGCCGGTCTTCATCTGCTGCAACCGGGTGACGGTGCCCAGATCGAAGCGGCTATGTTCGGCCGCCAGATCCATCATTTGCCCACCCGCCATGCCCGACGGGCCCGAGGCGCGGGCCAGATCCAGCACCAGTTCGGCGCGAACGAACGGATCGGGGTGGGTCGCGGGATCGGCGAGCACTTCGAAGGCGAGCGCGTGGAGGCAGTCGCCGGCCAGGATCGCGGTCGCTTCGTCAAAGGCCTTGTGGACGGTGGGCTTGCCGCGCCGAATGTCGTCGTCGTCCATCGCCGGCAGGTCGTCATGGACCAGGCTGTAGACATGGATCGCCTCGATCGCGATCGCCGCTCGGGCGGCCCGGTCGCGGTCGACGTTGAAGAGTTGCGCGGTGGCGAACACCAGCAGCGGGCGCAGCCGCTTGCCGCCGCCGATCGCGGCATGGCGCATCGCCTCGTACAACGTGCGCCGTGGATCGTCGGGGATGGCGAGCAGCGTGTCGAAGCCGCGGTCCACCGCGTCGGCAACCTCCTGCATGGCGGTGGCGAGCGGCAGGGCGGGTGCCACGCTCATCCCGCTGCGAATGGCCGGACTCCGGCCGGGCGGCCCTCGGCATCCAGCCGGATCGATTCGATCCGGGCCTGCGCCGCGTCGAGCCGTTCGGCGCAGCGCGCGCGCAGGCGGTCGCCGCGTTCGTACAGGGTGATCGATTCGTCCAGGCTGGCGTCGCCGCTTTCGAGCCGTGCGACGATCCGCTCCAGCTCCTTCAGCGCATCCTCGAACGACAGGTCATCAACGGGTGCTTCCATGCCGCAGCTATGCGGCAGGCCCGCCGTGGTGGTCAAGGATGGCACGCCGCCCTTCGCGATCTCGGCGTCATCGTTGCGCCCAGTCAGTTCAGCCCAATGATCGCGGCGATCAGCAGCAGGACGAGGAAGATGCCGACGCCCAGGGCGGCAAAGATCGACGGATTGACGTCGAACGATGCGCGCGCGTGCTCCCCCAGGCGCGTCAGCAGCTGTGGCCAAGTATAGCTGACGAAATCGCCCTGGCTCATCATGCTGATCACCCGGCCATCGTCGTCGACGACCGGAAGGTGGCGGAAGCGTTCGTTCGACATCTGCTGCAGCCAACCGAGCAGATCGTCATCCGCCTTGGCGAGCTTCAGGTCGGTGGTCATGATCTCACGCAGGCGCGTGACCTTGGGATCGAGCGCGTTGTTGAGCAGGCGGCGCATGAAATCGCGTTCGGTGACGATGCCCACCGGCTTCGTATCGGCATCGACGATGATCACGGCACCGAAGTTGCGCTCGCTCATCGCGGTCACGGCCGTGACCACGAGATCGTCGGGCGAGAGCATATAGACTTGCGACTTGTTCCGGAATTCCGGTCGGTCCCTGATACGCATGCCTAATCCGCCTTCCGTTGCCGCAGTGATCGCGTCGATCCGTGAA
>DASVUT010000612.1:0-2576 GCA_036386955.1 Sphingomonas sp.
GTGCACGGCCTGGCGTCCCAGTTGGGTGGCGCCATCACGATCCGCAGCACGCCGGCAGTCGGCACCACGGTCGAGCTTTGGCTGCCGCTGGGGGAAGCAGTGCAGCTTCCATTCGATGTCGCGGAAAGGTCGCCGCTTCCCTCAACGGGGCGGCGCGGGACAGCACTGCTGGTCGATGACGAGGATCTCGTCCGGATCAGCACCGCAGACATGCTGACCGAGCTCGGCTATACGGTAATTGAGGCAGGTTCAGCGGAGATGGCGCTGAGGCTCGTTGATGGTGGTCTGGACCCTGATGTCGTCGTGACCGACCACCTGATGCCGGGCATCTCCGGGACCGAGCTGGCATGGCGGCTGCGTGCGGAGCGGCCTTCGATAAAGGTGCTGGTGGTGTCAGGTTATGCAGAGACTGCGGGCATTGCGCCAGACCTACCGCGGCTGACGAAACCGTTTCGGGCCGCAGATTTGGCGGAGAGCCTGTCAGAGCTGGTCTGAGCGGCGGCGCGGCGCCGTGTCGCCAAAGTGCATTGGCTGGCAGTGCTGCCATCAGGCATGCTCGGGCTATCTCCTTCCTCGACCGGGGGTGTCTGCCTCCGACCGAACCGGCCCAATCTAGAATGGGCCCGTGGCGATCTACCGTGCACGACCCCGATCCGAGTAACCCCAGCAGTGCCTGCCTAGAACTCGGGTTTCCGAACTTTCATGCGCTGCTTGGTAGCGCTTTTGCGAGGGGACCACCTCGTCGCCGCGACGTGCAGCCGACATTCGTGATGCTTGGCATCAGGATGATAACCATGGCGAGATTCGTGGTCTGACGCCCGCCCTGCGTTGAGCGAGGTCGCCGCGATGCTTGCCATTGGTTCGAGCGTCGTCGCCGATGGGGAGCTCTTGGACCGTCGTAAAGGTTTGATCACCTGATCCCCATTTGGCCCTACCTACCGCGAGTAGGAAACTCTGGGCCTCGAACCGTCATACGTGCCGAAGCGTAGGGCTGCTGCAGCGTCACGACGTCTTCGTAAGTGCCTGTCAGCCAGCGCTGGTGGTCCCGTTGCTCAAGGATCGTGATCATCGCTTTGGGATGGATCGGCTCCACCAAAGCGTTGGCGTCGCACGTGACCATCGTAAAGCCGTTGCCCTTGGCGGTCGGCTGCCAGAACCCGGCAACGGCGAAAAGCGGCTGGTCGGGGACCTGGAACCACATCTCGCCCTTGATCGGCTTTCCGCCGCCGACATCGTGCACGTCGGGTGTCCACTCGCAGAACTCCGACAACGGCACGAGGCACCGGTTCTCAGGCTTCTCGGCGAGACGTCGCCATTGCGGCAGCCCCAGGCTACGCACGTTCGTCATCGGCCACTTGGCCTGTCCGCCGAGCACGTCCCAGGACATGATGTCGACTCCGACGCCCCGGTCGGACTGCCGGATCACGTAGGCACGGCTGCGCGGGGTCAACTCGCGAGGGTTGAACCGGTTGTCAATCGGCCTGTCGGCCAGCCAGTCCGCACCGAAGTGGGTGCGGAGCGTTTCGGGCTCGTAGGATAGGCGCGCTCGGTTGCACATCGCGTGATAAATCCTTCAGGCTTGGTCGATCTGCTCGACGAATAGGAGGTCGAAGCCATCGCGGACGCCGACGATCCGAACGCGTTGGCCGAGCAGCCGACGGGCCCGCCGGCCGGCGTCCAGTCGCCAAGTGCCGCCCCCGGTCACGTCCACGACTAGAGCCCCGTGATGCTCCAGCAGCATACCGATCACCTCGTCTCGCGTGCCGCGTGGCACCGATCGCGATCAGCAGCGATGGCTGCGCCAGTAGCGCGGCCATTTGAGTGCAGTTCCCGTCGCTACCATTGCGCACGAGACGTCACCGCCCCGGGGCGAGACGCACCATGCGGCCGTTCGGCTTCCGCCGGCGCTACCTTCGGATCGGCACGACATCTTCGGGCCGCTGATGAGGACATGCCCTTCGTTCGCGAAGCCGCGCCGCCGCCCGATCACGTTGGCAAGCGCGTCCCGCGCACGATCGGACGTGGCATCAGGGCATGGCTGGTTCGTCCGGCAGGTGCCGTCGGACTCGCGGGCGGCAATCCCGGCGACGCGCAGGCGCGGACCCTCGGCGCACCACACCGGCCCGTCGCCGTCCCACACCCGGGTGGGCGTGCAGCTGAACGTCACGCCCGCGGGAACGATCTGCACGGCAAGAAGAAGTGACAGCATGCAGGGATCGTAGCAGGAATGGACGGGTCGCCAATGCCGTCTCAGCGACGCTGACCGTTAAGATCGCATAATGACGCCGGAGCAGGAGCGTTACGCCGAGGCGCTGGCCATCGAACGGATCCATGGCGCCGATGCGGCGCGCTGGGTCGCCGAGCGTATCGGTACGCTGGCGCTCGCCGGTGAAGTCGAAGGCGTAGCACGGTTCGTAGAGATCGCGCGACGGCTGGACCGCCTGTCAACCGACAGTCGACTGGCTGTCGAACGAGATTCGTCTTGCGTGACAGACAGTTCGCGTGTGAACTGATACTAACGCCGCTCGTGGGAACAAGCGGTTCAAGGAGAACGTCACGGATGCGGAAAGTATACG
>DASVUT010000613.1:0-9064 GCA_036386955.1 Sphingomonas sp.
GTCATGCGCGCAGGTCTAGGCCGTGCGCGCCCGGTCACGCAACCGCGCGCTTCAGCCGTTCGATCAGCCGTTCGCGCGCCGCCAGCACGCCCGCGCGCCGATCGGTCAGCACATCGCGCGCCAAAAAATGCCCCGTCAGCCGCAACCCGTCGATCAGCTCGCCCCCGGCCCGCAGCGCCTCGCCGCGCAGGAAAGCCGGAATCGGCATCAGCCGCGCCTCATATCCGCTCGCCGCCGCCCGCCCCACCGCACCGCCGGTACGCGGCGACACGTACACCGGCGCGTCCTCCCCCGACACGCTGCACCGCGCCAGATCAAGCCCGAAGCCCAGCTCCCCCAGCAACAGCAGTTCGAATCGCACCAGCGCCACCGCCCAGCCCCGGGCCGACGGCGCCGCCTCGATCGCGGCGAGCACCCCTGCCAGTGCATCATGGAGCCTGGGATAGCCTTGCGCCTCGGGCAACGCCGCCGCCGTCGCCGCCGTCACCCACTCAATCGCCGCCGCGGCCAGAGGCTCGGCATGCAGCGCAGCATAGCTGTGCACCGGCTCCACCGTCAGCGCCGGCAACTGCTCCGCCGTGCGCGCGCGCCATTCGCCCATGATCAGATTGCCCGGCATCAGCACCGGCCGAAACGCCCGCGACCGCCCGCCCCGCACATAGCCCGGCTGCACCCCGTCGTCGCGCGTCAGCGCGCGCACCACGCTGCCATGCTCGCCGTGCCCGCGCGCGGAAAGAACGATCGCGGGGGTGCGCAGGTGCATGGCCGCACCATAGGATCACCGGCGCAGCTTGTCGCCGATCCTCGCCAGCCAGGGTGATCGCTTCGCCCGCGCCACCGCCGCGTCGAACCCGGACAGCGCCGTCACCAGCACGCGGTTCGCCATCGTCGGGCGCAGCAGCAGCAGGTCGACGCACGGCGTGCCCGCACTTGCGAACTGGCGCTTATGCTGCCCTTCGCCTTCGGTGAAATCGAACCGCGCGAACCGGTCGCCGAACAGTTCGTCCATCGCATCGGCCTGCAACACCGCGCCCGGCGACCAGCCGCTCCATGCCGGATCATGCCCGACATGGTCGTAGCGCAGCGTGGCACCATCGGCGATGCAGCACAGATAGGCGACCGGCTCCTCGCCGATGCTCAGCAGCCAGGCGCGCACCCGGTCCGCCGCAACGCGCGCACTCAGCGACGTCAGGTCGGGCAGCCCATGCCCCAGCAGCTTTTCCTGGTACGTCCGCGCCGATATCGCGCGGGCAAGCGGGTGAAACGCGGCGAACGCGTCCGGATCGTGGCACGCCCGCACCGCGTAACCCGCATCGGCAAGCTTGCGCCGCTTGCGCTTCAGCCCTGACCGCGCGCTTCCCGACAGCCCCGCCAGCCACGCCTCGCGCCCGGCCGCCAGATCGACATGGAACCGCTCGTACCGCTGCCGTACCACGCGCACGAACCCCGGCGCGCTCAGCTCCA
Source organism: Sphingomonas sp. (assembly GCA_036386955.1). GTDB lineage: Bacteria > Pseudomonadota > Alphaproteobacteria > Sphingomonadales > Sphingomonadaceae > Sphingomonas. Next base: position 1,465 of record DASVUT010000613.1, read on the forward strand.
CCGTCTCGGGCAGCGACGTGACCAGATAGCCGTGATCACGGTCGCCAAGCGCCGGCAGCACGGGCACATGCCCGCTCAGCACATCGTCCAGCGACAGCGCCACCCGGTGGAGCCGCCTGGGCACCGCCGCCAGCGTCCGCGCGCCGATCTGGAACCGCAGCGGCAGGACGGCGGCACTCACGCCGCGCGCTCCGCGACCCAGTTGGACCAGAGCTGTTCGGCCTGCCGCCAGCGCCGCCGCCGCCAGTTACTCCCCGTCGGCCGATCGTCACGGCCCAGAACCAGCACCGGCCGATCGGCGAAATGTGTCGTCGGCATCGTGCTGCGCCGCGCGGCAAGCATCGCGCACAGCCGCTCGAACCGCCGCACATGAACTGCGTTCGGCCGCGTGCCGGCACGGTTGGCGAGTTCGAACCCATGGCTGACGATCGTCACCGCGGCGTGATCGCCCGCCACCGCATGATCCAGCGCCGCCGCCGCCTCCTCACTCGACAGCGCGCAGAGCTGGAACGTCCGCAGCGCGCCCGGCATGTCCTCGACGACGGTCACCGGCACCTCGATGATGCTGCCATGCCGAACGGGCGCGATCTGCGCCTTGGGCAGCGTGATCCGGCTCCACCGGGGTGCAACCGCGCCATTGTGGCTGCTGTCATAGGCAAAGCCGAGCGCCGCGAGTGCCGCCAGCGTCCGGTCATCGGCGGCATAGCTACCAGCGCGAAACGCCACCGGACGCGGCGCACCCGCAGCGACCAGCAATTCGGTCGCGCGCTGCAATAGCGCATGCTGCGCGTCGGCAGCATAGTCCCACAACTCAAACGGGGCATGCGCCGCGCCACGATCGCCCGGCACCGCGGCGGTCCAGTTCGCATGGACGTGCAGTTGCACCTCCTGCCCCGCCGCCAGCACCGACTCCACCATCCGCGCCACGGGTTCGAGCCCGAACGGGATCGCGGGCAGCGGATCGACGAAGAAACACGCCTTCAACTCATGGCGTCGCAGCAGATCGAGCTGAAAGGACAGTCCGACCCCCGCCGGCTCGATGGACCGCGCATAGATCGCCTCCGCATCGCACCCGGCGGCGTGGTGCCGCCACGCGAATTCGGTGTCGATGGTGAGGAACACGGGCGTCATGTCGCCCGGGACCTAGCAGGGAGCGGTGAACAAACCGCAAAGCCTCAGCGGCCCCGATTCCATCACGGCTTGATGCCCCAGCGCGCATAGTCGCGGTCGATCAGCGGGGCGATCAGCCGAGCGGACGCCACATCGCCTTGCCCCGCATCGGCCTTCCCCTGCTTGCCCAGGATCACCCCACGCAGATACAGGCTCGCCGCCAGATCGGGGACGCTGTCCAATGCCGCCGTCAGGTCGGCCATCGCGTCGTCGTACCGGGCCATGCGAAAATACACCATCGCCCGGCTGTCGAGCGCGGCGAAGGAACTGTCGCTCAACTCGATCGATCGCGTGCAATCCTTCAGCGCGGTGTCCAGCTGGACGCCCAGCGTTCCCTTGATCCAGCAGCGCGAATTGAGCAGGCTGGGATTGCCCGGACTGGCAACCACCGCCTCATCGATCGCGGCGATCGCACCGTCCTTGTCGCCCGCGCGGGCGAGCAGGTCCGCCTTGATGGCGAGGAAATCGGGCGCTTCCTTACCGCCGGCGTCGATGCGTTCCTGCACCATGGCGAGCGCGGCATCCTTTTCGCCCCGGTCCAGGCGGAACTGCGCCAGCGCGCCGATCGACTGGGTGGAAGCGGGGTCGAGTTTCATCGCCTCTTCCAGATCGGCGAGCTGACGCTTCTGATCGCCGGCCAGTTCGTACAGCCTGGCTCGCCACCGATAGGTCGCGGCGGCAGGCTCGATCTCCAGCGCCTTGGTCACGTCTGGGATCGCGGCCGTTCGATCATAAACGCCCTCCAGGAACCGGGCACGGTTGAGGTACACGTCCTTGTCGTCTGGATCGTTCGCGATCGTGCGGGCATAGCTCGCGAGCATGGGCTTGAGCAGTCCCGCCTTGCGCGCCTGTGTCGCCTCCACCGCGTGCGAAGGCAGCTCGGCCGGCGCGACCGCCTCCAGCATCCGCCCCTTGGCCAGCGCCATCCGCGCCCGCGTCGCGACGATCGCCTCCGCCGGCAGTTCGGCCGCGACCGTCGCGCTTTCCTCTTCGACGGTCACCACGTCGCCGGCGATGGTCGCCCGGCGCTTGATCGCCCGCCCCGCGATCGTCTCCGCCAGCGCATCGTCTCCGCTGAGCACATAGCCTTTGCCGCCGCTCGGCAACAGCACACGGGTGCGGAACAGGATATGTTCGGGCTGACCCAGCGACACCGGGATCGCACGCCAGGCGGGGCGGCCGCGATCGGGATCGAACCCGATCTCGCCAATGGCCCGCTCCAGCGTCAGCCGCCGCCGGCCACGTTCGCGCTCCCATGGCGTCGTCTGCAGACCCGTGGCGGTCAGGGTGGCGACACCCTCGGCCGTGTCATGCGTAATCGTTTGGCTGTCGAGCCGGACTTCGCCGACCAGCTTACCGACCAGATCTTGCGCGATGGCGCGCTGTTGTTCGGCGCTGGCCTGCGTTGCCGCCAGCCCCAGCATCGCCGCGGGCGGGCCGCGCAGCTTCATCGTGACGGTTACCAGGCTCGGCAGCGTGATGCCGGCCCGCTGGTCCAGCTCGACCGCCACTTCGGCTTGCGGCCGCGCGGGCGCGCGGAACGGCGTCGCCATCGGCTCCGCGCCCGCTACCCTCAGCGGCAGAACCGTGCGAAACCCGGGCGAATCGCGCAGATCGGCCAGTTTCGTGCCGTTCGACGTCCCGTCGAGCCACAGCGTTTCGCCGCCGATCGTCGCCTTCACGACGACATGGTCGAACGCACCTGGCGACGGCAGCCGCCCGGATAGCAGGTCGCCGGCCTCCGCCGGGGCGATCGCGGCTTCCGCATCGACGTCCATTGCATGGAGCAGCGCGAGCAGCAGCAGCGTCTTGGCCTTGCAATCGCCATAGCGCAGCGACCAGGTGTCGGCGGGTTTCTGCGGCCGGTAATTGCCTCCGCCCATGCCGTTGTACAAATAGCGGACTTGATCCTGTACCAGGCTCAGCGCCAGCGCGGCGCGCTTCATCGGATCGGCCTCCACCGCCTTGATTCGCGCGACCTCCCCCGCCAGCGGGCTGCCCGGCGCGATCAGTCCGGTGGTCGCGTAGAGCGGTGCCATCGTCTTCGACACCGCCGCCCAATCGGCAAAGCTCGTCGCCTCGATCAGCGAAGGCCGCTGGAACCGCACGGGCGCGTCACCGGGCAGCTCGGGCTGCTTGGGCAAGGTGCCCTCGACCACCAGCTCGCGGTAGCCGCCGACCGTCGCCAGCACCGGCGTCGCCCCTTCGGCATAGCTTTTCCACTGCACACGGTCCGCCGCCGGCCACAACAGCCGGTTGCGGACATAGCCGATCCGCGCCGGCGCCACGGGCAGGAACGCCGCCGTCTGCGCATTGCCGCCCAGCGCGTCGTCGGTGTTGGTGATCGACATCGCCGCGTGGATCACGTCGCCGATCCGCAGACCCTCGATCGCCATGGTCGCGGTCAGCTCGCCGTTCAGCTCGCGCTGTTCGAGCTGTTGTTCGCGGCGGATGACGGTGAACCGCTTGCCCCCCGCCAGCAGGTCGATCCGCTCCGCCCCGCGAATGATCTCCACTCGGTGGACGATCAGGTCACCCTTGTCGGGCTGCCACGGCAGCGACACTGTCCCCGCCTGCGCCAGAAGCTCGGCGCTGGCGACGCGGGTGGCGGTATCGACATAGCGCCACACCTGACCGTTCTGCAGCCGTTGCTGCGTATCGAACAGGACCATGATCGGCGACGACGCGGTCAGCTGCGCCGGCGTGATCGGCGGGGCTGGCTTCACCCATTCGGGCGCGGGCTGGTACAGCGGCACGTCGCTGGCCTGAGCGGCCCCGCTCGCCAGCATCCCCACCCCGGCCGTGAACATCCAGCGCATCGTCATTCCCCCGTGTCGGCGCAGTCTAGCCTGACGGAGGCGCGGGGCAATGCCGATCTGCCGACACGCGGGCGAAATGCTGCCACGCATCGCCCCACACGTTCGATGTTGCGGCGGTTCGACAGGCAATGATCTTGATCGCAAATGTATCGGACCTGAACATTCGGACAAGCAACACGGCACCATCGTCGATGGAACAGGTTGGCATCGAAGAAGAGTTCCGTTATCGATCAATCCAATTGACGAGCAACCAAGCTGGAGAAATCTAATGGGGACGATTGCCGACGAACTCGAGCTGCAACAACTTTCCGCGCACACGATGCTCGGTATAGGGTCACCCTTCCAATTGGTGGTTATTTCCCCGGGCCTGATCGCGAGCCCGCCCCAGGGTAACGTACTCGGAGCAGCCACTGCTCAGATCCCACAACTCAATGCCCAACTCATGGAAATATCTAAAGCTTTGAAGCATGCTTCAGCTGCGATCCGGAAGCTGGAAGACAAGATAAAGGTCTTGGAAAACACCAACCCCGCCACCGGTCGTCCGCTCCCGCCGGTTGGTTTCCGCAAGCAATAACCGGCGGGCGAGACCGCGCCTTACGGCCCACGCTACCGGCTGTGGTAGAAGTCGTACACCTGCTGCGCCACCGCCGCCGACACGCCCGGCGCGCGTTGCAGGTCCTCTAGCGTCGCGTTGCGCACCGCGCGCCCGGTGCCGAAATGCATCAACAGCGCCTTCTTGCGCGCCGGGCCGATCCCCGGCACGTCGTCCAGCGGGCTCGCCCCGATCGCCTTGGCGCGCTTTTCGCGGTGCGCGCCGATCGCGAAGCGGTGCACCTCGTCGCGCAGCCGCTGGAGGTAGAACAGCACCGGCGCGTTCACCGGCAACTGGAATTCGCGCCCGTCCAGCATGTGGAACACCTCGCGCCCGTCGCGGCCATGCTGCGGCCCCTTGGCGATCCCGACCAGGCACACATCCTCGATCCCCAGATCCTCCAGCACCGCCCTGGCGGCGTTCAACTGCCCGCGCCCGCCATCGATCAGCACCAGATCGGGCCAGGTATCGCTGTCGCGGTCGGGATTCTCCTCCAGCTGCCGGGCGAAGCGGCGGCGGAACACTTCGCGCATCATGCCGAAGTCGTCGTTGGTCGCCGCCTCGTTCCCCTTGATATTGAACTTGCGATACTGGCCCTTGCGGAACCCTTCGGGGCCGGCGACCACCATCGCGCCCAGCGCGTTGGTGCCCTGGATATGGCTGTTGTCGTACACTTCGATCCGGTCGGGCGGCTCGGGCAGGTCGAACAGTTCGGCCACTTCGCGCAACAGCCTGGCCTGCGTCGTGCTCTCCGCCAGCCGTCGCTCCAGCGCCTCGACCGCGTTGCGCTGCGCCTGTTCCATCAGCCGCCGCCGGTCACCGCGCTGCGGCACCGAAAGCTGCACCTTATACCCCGCCGCCTCGCCCAGCGCCTCGGTCAGCAGCGCGCCCTCGCTCAGCTCGCGGTCGATCAGGATGGTGCGCGCGGGCGGCACCTCCTCATAGAATTGCATCAGGAAGCTCAGCATCACCTCCTCCTCGGGCACCTCGTTGGTGTGCGTCGGGAAGAAGCTGCGATGCCCCCAATTCTGCCCGCCGCGGATGAAGAAGGCCTGGATGCCGATCACCCCTTCGCGGCACGCCAGCGCGAACACATCGGCGTCCCCCACCCCTTCGGCGTTGATCGCCTGCGTGCCCTGGACAAAGGTCAGTGCCCGCAGCCGGTCGCGCAGCAGCGCGGCGAGCTCGAAATCCATCGCCTCCGCCGCCGCCTGCATCTGCGCGCCGAGCTTGGCCTGCACCTGGGTCGACTTGCCCGCCAGGAAATCGCGCGCATCCTCGACCAGTTCGGCATAGGCCGCCTTGTCGATCCGCCCCACGCACGGCGCCGAACACCGCTTGATCTGGTACAACAGGCACGGCCGATCGCGCGTCTTGAGAAACGCGTCGGTGCATGATCGCAGCAGGAATAGTTTCTGCAACGCGTTCAGCGTGTTGTTGACGCTGCCCGCGCTCGCGAATGGCCCGTAATAATTGCCCACCGCACGCCGGGCACCGCGATGCTTCTGCACGCGGGGGAAATCGGTGTCCGACCGCAGCAGGATGAACGGGAACGACTTATCGTCGCGCAACAGTACATTGTACGCGGGCCGATATCGCTTGATCAGCTGCGCTTCGAGCAACAGCGCCTCGGCCTCGTTGTTGGTCGTGACGATGGTCATCGACCGGGTCTGCGACACCATGCGCTGCAACCGCTTGGGCAGGCCGTTGATCTGGGTGTAATTCGCCACCCGCTGCTTCAGCGACCGCGCCTTGCCGATATACAGGACATCGCCCTTGGCATCCTGCATCCGGTACACGCCCGACCGCTGCGGCAGCGTCGCCAGCACGTTGCGGATCGCCGCGATGCCGGCGTCCAGATCGGGTGTGTCCGACCCGCGCACGGTGAACACGGTTTTTTCTTCGTTGAATCGATCGGGGGGCTGCGTGGACATCGTCGCACCCATGTAGGAGTCGCGCGCCGTCGCGGCTAGCGATGCCTGCACATCTTGATCGATCGAAAAGCGCCCGCTATCCAGCGCTTTAGGCGAATTGCCGATCGGAGGTGTTGATGCGTCAGGTTCTTTATACCAGCACGAGTGCACTGCCGCCCGGCCAGGCCGATCTGGAAGGCATATTGGACGCGTCGCGCCACAACAATGCCATCGACGGCATCACCGGCCTGCTCTGGTCCGACGGAACCCGCTTCATCCAGGCCATCGAAGGTCCGCGGGACAGCATCGATCAGACCTTCAACCGCATTTCGGACGACCCGCGCCATGTCGACGTTCAGGTCCTGTCCGATCGCCCGATCGCCAAGCGTGAATTCGGGTCGTGGACGATGGAACTGCGCCCCATCGACGCCCGGGCCGACGCCTACGACGCCCGCATCCAACGCCTCCTGATCGCCGCCCCCGAACCCATCCGCGAACAGTTTCGCGATGTGGTGAGCGCGGGGTAGCGCGGGGAGTTCATGCCACCCTGCTCCCCTCCCTGACGCATCAGGTCGGTCAGGCCCCGGCTTTACCTGATGCGGGCCGGGGATAGGTCGATCCCCTCGACATCGTCCGAATGCTTGGCGTCATCCGACCACAACCGGTCGGCACGCAAATTCCCGCCGCATCGTCACCTGTGCTCCGGCGAAGACCGAAGCCTTGGCGGCCCGATACCGACGCCCGCCCACACTCCGGCCTTCGCCGGAGCACAGCAAGCGGCCAAACCTCAGTGCGTGCGCCCCAACGCCGCGATCGTGCGGTCCACCGTCACCCGGTCCGCCGCCGCGTCGACCTGTTCGGCGATCAGCAGCGCGGACGCCTTGGCTGCGGCGTCGGCCGCGCGGGCGCGGACCTCGGCGATCGCGGTGCGCTCGGCGGCGGCAATCTTGTCTTCGGCCATCTTGGCGCGACGCGTCATCAGATTCTCGGCATCGGCCTTGGCCTTGACCAGGATCTCATGCGCCTCGCGCTCGGCGCCGACCCGCATCGCCTCGGCATCGGCATGCGCGGCCGCCGCCTTGCCCTCATATTCGGCCTTCAGCGCC
>DASVUT010000614.1:0-2127 GCA_036386955.1 Sphingomonas sp.
ACCTGCGCTAGGCCGCGCATCGATCAGCGGAATGGCCGGTGTTGGTGGAGAGCCGTCATTCAGTCATACCGCAGACACGTTTAAGTACCTCTTTTAGATCACGCTCGACCGCTGTAAGTAGTTCGGCTGTGGTGACCTCCATCCGTATCTCGAATGATCGGGCGGCGGACTCCTCGTTGCGGGAAAACTGGCGGGACAACCAACCTTTATCGCTGGCGTTAAGTTTACCCGATATAGTCATCCAGAAGCTGTCTTTATCAAGGCGGCTTCGTGTTGAAAATTGAACTACATCCTGCAAGCCAGTCCCATCGTCCATATCGGGTCGACCGTAACGCCTTGCCAGTTCTCCCACTTTGACGCCTGAAAAACTAAACTGCGCTTCCTTACCCAACGGAGACTGCATCAGGACGCTTGTAGGAAAGGACAGGTGGATATGAGCACCTGTAGGAGAGATGCGAATCCCGTACTCTGTGTCAATGTCGGGCCTTGAAAAACTCATAAAACCGGCAGCTAAGCTCACAAGAGCAGAGTTATAAGACTGATAGTATTCGCCGGGAATATCAACACGCACATTGTCGATCAAAAACATGCCTATCGTCCTACCCTGTAGCTGGTGCCTGAATCTTTACTAAGTACCGCACTCGGCACTGTCATGCCTGGAATCGGCGATAGCCGGTATCGCACGAACCGCTGTCCTACAAACCTGCCCCTGTGCAAGAGCATGGATCGACTGCGGCCTATGCCACCCTCCGCTCTTTCAACCTGTCCGAATATCGCCTCGTGCCGATTCACCGGGTGGAGACATGTGTGCCCCGTTTTGGAGGCCGCCCGATCTGCGCCTGGGCGTGATCGGTCCGCCTGGCACGACGTCGGCCCCGGGGCTCATGTGCCGAGACTCGCTGACAGTGTGACCCAAGTGTGACCTTTGGATCGGCCGCTTGACATATATTTGCGGAGCGCATAACTAATGCGTGTCGCGGATACATGTGGAGTCAGGTCATGGCGTCGGTCAAGAATCTGGGGTTCGTCGCACAGTTGCGCAGCGATGCGAGCAGCCACATCATCCGCTAGCGCGACGGCCGCGTGCGCCAGAGTGGGCGGGGGCTGGTGTTCTGGTTCCGGCCCGGAACCGCCAGCATCGCCGAGCTGCCGATGGACGACCGCGAAATGGCGGTGTTCGTGAAGGGGCGCTCGCTCGATTTCCAGACGGTGGCGATCCAGGGCGTGCTGACCTGGCATGTCGTCGATCCCGAACTGCTCGCGTCGCGGGTCGATTTCAGCATCGCCCTGCTAACCGGCACCTACCGCGAGGAACCGATCCAGCGGATCGAGACGCGGCTTGCTGGGCTCGTGAACCAGGCGGCGCTCCAGTATCTCGCGCAAGGATCGGTCCGCGCGCTGCTCGACGCCGGGCCCGAGCCGCTGCGCCATCAGCTCGAAGCCGCCTTGGCGCGGGACCCGGCGCTGAACGAGATCGGCATCGCGGTGACCGCGGTCCGGCTGACCAACCTCGCCCCGTCGAGCGAGTTGGAGCGCGCGCTCCAGACCCCGACCTTCGAGGCGCTCCAGCAAAAGGCCGATCAGGCGATGTTCGAACGCCGCGCGCTGGCGGTCGAAAAGGAACGCGCCATCGCCGAGAACGAGCTCAACAACCGCACCGAGCTGGCCCGGCGCGAATCGCTGCTGATCACGCAGGAAGGCGAGAATGCGCGCGCCCGCGCGACCGGCCTGGCCGAGGCGCACCGCGTGGAGGCCGCCGCCGAGGCCGAACGGATCGTCACGGTCGAAGGGGCCAAGGCTGAGGCCGAACAGGCGCGCATGACCATCTATCGCGATCTGCCGCCGTCGGTAATGCTGGGGCTCGCCGCGCGCGAACTGGCGGGCAAGCTCGACACCATCGAACATCTGAACGTCACCCCCGATCTGCTCGCGACGCTTATGGGCGCGGTGCGGGCCGAGTTGCCAGTGGGGCGCTGAGCCATGGCGAACAACCCGCGCGCGGTGTTCGTGACGCGCGAGACGGATTACGAACAGCTGCTCGGCCGCCACGCCACGCGCGGTCAGGCGAAGTTCTTCCTCGATACGCGCGGGCAGGACATCGACGCGATCGAGGATCGCCACCGCGCG
>DASVUT010000615.1:0-2423 GCA_036386955.1 Sphingomonas sp.
GTCCGACGCCGCCGACCGCGTCGCCGACGAGCGCGAAGGGGTTGGTGGCCTCCCCAGGAGTCTCGCAGCAGCTGTCAGGCGCGATGAGCTTTTGGATCAGGCGGACGGCGGCGGTGCCGGCACCGAACACGTCGACACCGACCTGGCACCCGCCCTGAACCGTCGCGCAGGGCGTCCGCGCGGCGTTCAGTGCGCCAAGGCCGTCGAGATCGCGGTTCGATGCGGTCGGGCCGCTGGGTGTGCCGCGTTCGGGGAGCGGCAGGCGCTGGCTTTCGCCATCGGCGCAGATGACGATCTCGTCGCTCGGCAGCCGCGGGCGGCACTCGGCGGCGGCGACGGGTGCCAGGATCGAGAAGCGCTCGGGCGGCGGGGCTGGCTTGGGCGGCGCGGGCGTCGAGGCGGCGGCCTGTAGCGCGAGGAAGAGCAACGCGGACATCGTCGGACGCTCCCGAAATAGCATGCGATCTGTGCCCGATCGCGGTACCGGGGTAAAGCCTAAGCGACGGGTGCGACGCGCAGGCGCGGGATCTCGATGGCGGGGCAGCGGTCCATCACGACCTGCAGTCCGGCGGCTTCGGCACGGGTGGCGGCGGCTTCGTCGACGACGCCCAACTGCATCCACACCGCCTTGGCACCGATCGCGATTGCCTGGTCCACGATCTCGCCGGCGGCATCGGATCGGCGGAAGATGTCGACGATGTCGATCGGGTCGCCCAACTGCGCCAGTTCGCGGAAGACGAATTCGCCATGGACGTGTTCGCCGGTGATCTGCGGGTTGACTGGGATCACGCGGTACCCGTGCGCCTGGAGAGTCGCCATCACGCCGTAGCTGGCGCGACCGGGCCGATCGGATGCGCCGACCAGCGCGACCGTGCGGGCGGTCTCCAGCAGGGCTTTGATATCGGCATCGGCGGTCAGCGGCATGGCGGCTCCTTCATCAAGAACAAACGTGTCGCGCGCGCCATGGGTTCACCACGCCGCCAGCCATGCCCCAAGATGCGTCGCGATGGGGGCGAAGACCTGATCATCGGCGGCGGCGGCGGGAGGCTGTCCGGCGTCGGATGCGGTGCGGATGGCGATGGTCAGGGGGACACGTCCGAGGAACGCGATCCCGGCTTCGCGCGCGGCGGCCTCCGCCCCGCCGGAGCCGAACGGATCGGACAGCTCGCCGCAGTGCGGGCAGGCATAACCGGCCATGTTCTCGACCAGCCCGATGATCGGCACGCCCGCCTGCACGAACAGGTCGATCGCGCGGCGAGCATCGATCAGCGCGAGATCCTGCGGCGTGGACACGATCAGCGCGCCGGCGGGGCGGTGCTTCTGGATCATGGTGAGCTGCACGTCGCCGGTGCCGGGGGGCAGGTCGACGATCAGCGTATCGGTCGCGCCCCAGGCGGCGTCGACGAGCTGCGTCAGCGCGCCGGCGATCATCGGCCCGCGCCACGCGATGGCGCGGCCGGGTTCGACCAATTGCCCCATCGACAGCATCGGCACGCCCCAGGGGGTGGGGACGGGATCGAGCACCTTGGCGTGGGCGGTCGGGCGGGTGCCCTCCACCGCCATCAGCCGCGGTTGCGAGGGGCCGTAGATATCGGCGTCGACCAGCCCGACACGCCGGCCCTGCCGCGACAGCGCGATGGCAAGGTTGGCGGCGAGCGTCGACTTGCCGACGCCGCCCTTGCCGCTGGCGACCGCGATCAGCGCGCGGGCCGCGCGTTCGGCGGTCACGACGACGCGGACCTCGGCCGCGCCCGCGCGCAGCGCAGCGGCGCGCACGGTGGCCTCCAGCGCGTCGCGTGCCTCGGTGGACAAGCCGGTCGCGTCGAGGACGATGCCGGTGCGTGCGCCTTCATGGCGGACGGTGGCGCGTCCGCCCGCCACGGCCGCGACGGCGGCGTCGATATCCTGGATCGTCATCCTTGCGCAGATAGGCGGGCCTGCGCGGCTTGCCACTGTTTTTGTGACGGGTGCGCGCCTATACTGGGTGCATGACGATCCTGCCGGGCTGGTTACGCCCTTCCACCACCCCTCCCATTCTCAATGCCGACACGCCGGGAGGCCCCTGGGGCGGCGGCGGAGGTGGCAGCTCGGGCGGCGGCGGCAGTGACGGGCCGCGCAATCCTTGGTCGGTTCCCCCGGGTGGCCGGCGTGGTCCGACCACGGGGCCGAGCGCGCTGGACGAGTTCCTGCGCAAGGCGCGCGGATCGGGCGGCGGAGGCGGTGGTGGCTTCGGCAACTTTCCCGGCGGACAGAACGCGCGCCAGCTTTGGGCGATCGGCGCGGGCGTGCTGGTGCTGCTGTGGGTGTTGCTGACATCGGTCCACCAGATCGATCGCGGCGAGCGCGCGGTGGTGACGTATTTCGGGAGCTATGCGGGCATATTGGAACCGGGCATCCGGCTGACGCTGCCCGCGCCGATCGCT
>DASVUT010000616.1:0-4469 GCA_036386955.1 Sphingomonas sp.
TGACGTTCAGCCTGTTCATCCGTGACAACATCAAACAGTTCGGCGCGCTGAAAGCGATCGGGGTCACCAACAACAAGATCCGGCTGATGGTCGCGGCGCAATCGGGGATGGTCGGGCTGATCGGGTACGGACTGGGCATCATCATGGCAGTGATGTTCATCGTCGGCGGGGCGAGCGGCAGCGACGCGTTCAAGGGCTTCTACACGCCCTGGCAGATTCCGGTGATCACCGCCGCCGTCGTCATCGTCATGATTCTGCTCACCGGGCTGATCGCGCTACGCACCGTTTTGAAGACCGAGCCGGCCGAGGTGTTCCGATGAGCGCGGCGATCCGCGTCGCGGGCATCGTCAAGGAGTTTCCGGTCGGCGACACCAGCATCCGCGTGCTGCACGGCATCGATGCGGAGGTACGGTCGGGCGAGCTGACCTACCTGATCGGCGAATCCGGATCGGGCAAGACGACGCTCATCTCGATCATCGCGGGCATTCTTTATCCGACGCAAGGTCAGGTGGAGGTGTTCGGCACCGACATCTATCGCCTGTCCGACAGCGAGCTGGTCCGGTTCCGGCTGAACACGATCGGCTTCATCTTTCAGCAGTATAATCTGCTGCCGACCCTGACCGCTGCCGAGAATGCGGCGGTTCCGCTGATAGCGGCGGGGATGAAGCGCAAGGACGCGGTCGAGCGGAGCCAAGTGCTGCTGGAAAAGCTGAACATCGCCGATCAAGGCAAGAAGCTCCCCCGCCAGCTGTCGGGCGGTCAGCAACAGCGCGTCGCCATCGCCCGCGCGCTGGTGCACGAACCACGGCTGATCGTCTGCGACGAACCCACCGCCGCGCTCGACGCGCGGTCCGGCCGGCGCGTGATGGACCTGCTGCGCGAGGTCGCGCTGGCGGCCGAGCGGGCGGTGATCATCGTGACGCACGACAACCGCATTTTCGACCTGGCCGACCGCATCCTGGCGATGGAGGACGGGCGGGTCACGCACGACGGGCGCGACATGCCCACGGATCATTGATCGCAAGGACCGACACCATGGCCCGTCTGAACTTTTCCCGACAGATCCTGCCGATCGTGGCCGTGATCGCGATCATCGTCGCCGCCGTGATCATAATGCGCACCCAGCCCGACCGCGCGATCGCGCAGCCGACGCGCGTTCCCCCCGGTGCGCCCGCCGGATCCCGCGCGGTGGTCGCCGGTGCGGGCATCGTCGAGCCCGCCAGCGAGCTGATTGAGATCGGCGCGGAGGTGCCAGGCGTTGTCGACCGGGTGTTTGTGCGCGCGGGCGACCGAGTGTCGGCGGGTGCCGCGCTGTTTTCCGTCGACAGCCGCAACGCGCGCGCTGCCGTCGCGGAGGCCGAGGCCCGCGTCGAACGGCTGCGGAGCAGCATCACCGCGGCGCGCACGACATTGTCGGTCTCGCAGCGGCAATATGCGCTCTATGCGCAAGCCGGAGACCCGCGCGCGGTCAGCCGACAGGAAGTCATCGCCAGCCAAGGCAGCGTCGAAGACGCTCAGGCTCAGCTCGGCGTCGCGCAGGCGCAGTTGCGCGAAGCGGTGGCGCAGCGCGAATCCGCCCGCGTCACGGTCGCCCGTCACCTCGTCCGCGCGCCCAAATCAGCCACGGTGCTCCAGGTCCGCACGCGCGAAGGCCAGTTCGCGCCGGCCGGGCAGCAGGGCAGTGGCGACGCCACCCCGCTGATGACCATGGGCGTCGTCGATCCGATGCATGTGCGGCTCGACGTGGACGAGAACGAGATCGAACGCGTCGTCATCGGTGCCCCCGCCGCGATCAGCGCACGGGGTGCCACCGGCCGTCGCACGGCGGTCACCTTCGTGCGCGCCGAGCCGCTGGTCGTGCCCAAGCGGTCGCTTACCAACAGCGCGACCGAGCGTGTGGACATCCGCGTACTGCAGCTCATCTATGCACTGCCCCCGGGCACCAAGGGCTATTTCATCGGTCAACAGATCGACGGCTTCGTACCCGCGCGGGGCGGCAAGTGACGCGCGCATTCGCGCTCGTCGGCCTGCTGCTGGCCGGGTGCGCGACGACCGGGCGGCCGCCGCCGCCGGCAGTAGCGGAGGCGCAGCTTCCCGCCGCCTTCGCGCTGCTCGATGCTGAACGCGTTGCATCGGGCGAGATCGCGGACCTGCTGCCGACCGCCGATCCGGCCTATGTGCTACTGGCAGAGCGCGCGCTGACCACCGCACCGACGCTGGAAGAAGCCATCGCCCGGATCGACATCGCGCGCGCTGGGCTGCGTGCGGCTAGGGCGGAGCAGCTTCCGTCGGTCACCGCATCGGGCACCGTTACACGCGAACGGTTGAACCAGCAGCAGTTCGGGGCGCTGCCGCCGGGCATCAGCATCGATCCCGATCGCACCACCTTCAATGTCGGGTTGAACGTGAGCTGGGATGCAGACCTGTTCGGGCGGCTGCGCGCCAGTCGACGCGCAGCCGCGGCGCGGGTCGATGCGGCGAATGCCGATGCCGCCGGGGTCAGGCTGGCGCTTCGGGCGGACATCGCGCGCGCCGTCATCGACCTGCGGGCGCTGGACGCACGCGAGGCGGTCGCCCGTGCCGACGTGGCGACCGCCGCCGATCTGGTCGCGATCACGGGCATCCGCGCACGCGCCGGCATCGCGCCCGGATTCGACCTGGTCCGCGCGCAGTCGCTGGAGGCCGATGCGCGCGGCCGGCTGCAACCGATCCTGTCGCAACGTGCGAGCGTGCTGGGGCAGCTCGCGACGCTCACCGCCTCGCCCGTCCAAGACGTGATCGCGGCATTCCGTTCAGCCAACGGCCCGGCCCCGACCGCCGCGCCCGCACTGGCCATTCCCTCGGTTCGGCTGCGCGCACGTCCCGATGTCGCCGCGGCCGAACGCCGGCTGACCGCCGCCGATCAGGAGATCGCCGCCGCCGCCGCGGAGCGGTATCCGCGCCTGTCGATCACGGCGGCGATCAGCCTGTTCACGCTCGGGCTCGGCACGCTGTTCGACGACCGCTCGCTGACTGGATCGGTCGGAGCCGGTCTGGCCGGCCCGCTGCTCGATTTCGGCCGCGTCGGTGCGCGCATCGACCAGAGCCAAGGGGAGGCGCGGCTTGCCTTTGCGACCTATCGCCGTGTGCTGTTCACCGCGCTGGGTGAAACCGAGGCGGCGCTGGGTGGGCTATCGGCGGCGGACCGGCGCGCGGTCGAGCTAGAACGCCAGGCCGCAATCGACACCGACGCGGTCGCACTGGCTCGCGAGCGCTATCGGCGTGGGCTGGACCCGTTCCTGACCGTCATCGACGTGCAGCGCACCGCCTTTGCATCGCGGTCCAACGCCATCGAGGCTGGGGCCGATGCGTCACGCGCGCGCGTCGCGCTCTACCGAGCGGTCGGCGGCACCTGACGGCTGCCGGCGGTCACCTATGTCGTTGTAACCATTGCGGAACAATTGGAACGATCGCTTCGCTCGCTCGTCTCCACCGCATGACCTTGTTGGCGAACGCCTTTGCGAAAGCCGGGCTGGCGGCGGCTTCGATACCGCTGGCGGCCTGCTCCTCAGACGACCGGATCACGGGTGCGCCGGACGCGGAGGTCCGGTCCGTGCCGGCGGGCGCGCTGTCGACCACCCTCGCCTCGGCCGCACGCCCGATCCGTGGCACGTCCGCCGACTACGACCCGCTGCTCGAGGCGACCCGGGGCAAACAATTCGTGCTGTTGGGCGAAGCGACCCACGGCACGCATGAGTTCTATCGCGAACGGGCCCGGATCAGCATGCGGCTAGTGCGGGAACAGGGGTTCCGGGCCGTGGTGATCGAAGGGGATTGGCCCGATACCGACCGCGTCAACCGCTACGTCCGCAGCCTTGGCGGCGACGCGTCCGCGCAAGCGGCGCTGTCCGCGTTTCAAGATTTCCCGCGCTGGATGTGGCGCAACGCGGAGTTCCGGGATTTCGTCGAAGCCCTGCGCACGCACAACGCCACGCTGCCCGCGGCGCAGCGGGTCGGCGTGTACGGCATGGACGTGTACAACCTGTTCGAGGCGGCCGACGCCGTCATCGCCTATCTGGCGAGCGTCGACCGCGCCGCGGCCGAGCGCGCGCGGGCGCAGTATCTCTGCTTTGCGCGATACCGCCCCGACCCGGCCCGCTACGGCGAGGCCGCCCGTCGGGCCGAACGCTCGTGCGAACGCCAAGCCGCCGCGGTACTCGCCGAACTGCGCGCCCGCCCCCGTCCGCAGGATCCGGTTGCGGCGGAAGCCTTGTTCTCGGCCGTGCGCAGCGCGGCGTCGGTCGCCGGTGCGGAAGAGTATAACCGCGTGGCCTATGCAGGCGCGAACTCCTGGAACGTGCGCGATCGTCGCATGGCCGCCACGGTGACCGATATCGCCGCTCATGCGGAGGCGGTATCCGGCGCGCCGGGCAAGGTCGTGGTCTGGGCGCATAACAGCCATGTCGGGGACGCGCGCGCGACCGACATGC
>DASVUT010000617.1:0-11408 GCA_036386955.1 Sphingomonas sp.
ACGGTGCGCTCGGGCTTGCGGCCGGCGCGAACCTGGGCGCCGTGGTCAATCCAACGACCGGTCTGCTGCAGACGGCAACGCCGTCCGACACCTACAACACCAATATCGGCACCTATTTTCAGACGCCGCTCAACCGCCTGAACGCGTTTGGCAGTGCCCGGTACGAAGTGACCGACGGCATCGAAGCCTATGGCAGCGCGACCTTCACGCGCAACGTCGTCACGCTGCAGCTCGCCTCTTCGGGCACCTTCGGCAACACCTACCAGCTGCCGCTCAACAACCCGTTCCTGCCCGCCGGCATCCGCAACCAGCTCTGCAACAGTGACACCAGCCTCACCACGCCGGGCATCCAGCCGCTGGTGACGCCCGCGAACTGCGCGGCGGCAGCGGCCGCCGTCGGAGGTCCCGGGACGCCGGGCTATCTGGAAATCCCGGTCATCGCTCAGCGTCGAATCACCGAATTCGGCCCGCGCGTCCAGGAAGTCGAATCGCGCCAGTTCCAGATCCAGGCGGGTATCCGCGGCGATCTCGGCGCCAACATCCGGTACGACCTGTCGGGCCAGTATGGCGAGACGGCGCAAACCCAGACACGTGGCAATTGGGGATCGTTCAGCAAGGTTCAGCAGGCGCTGCGGTCGTTCCGCAACGCCGCCGGGACCAATGTTTGCTCAAACACGGTCAATGGCTGCGTGCCGCTGAACCTGTTCGGCCCGAACGGATCGATCACGGCCGATCAGCTGGCCTTCATCGACCTGGATGCGATCATCAACCGCAAGGTGACGCTGGGCGTCGTGACCGGCAGCGTCGCGGGCGACCTGTTCGGCCTGTCGTCGCCCTTCTCCGACAGCCCGATCGGCTTTGCGGTCGGCGGTGAGTATCGGCGGATCACGGCGGCAAGCCAGCCCGACGCCCCCAGTCAGATCCAGGGTGAAGTGCTTGGTACAGGCGCGCGTACCCCGCCGGATTTCGGCGAGTATGATGTGAAGGAAGTGTTCGGCGAAATCATCGTGCCGCTCGTGTCCGACGTGCCCTTCTTCTATCGGCTGCAGGCGGAAGGCGGCATCCGGTATTCCGATTATTCCACCACCGGCAACAGCACGACGTGGAAGGCCGGCGGGAGCTGGGAGCCGTTCCGCGGCTTCAAGTTCCGTGGCATGTACCAGCGCGCGGTCCGTTCGCCCAACATCAGCGAGCTGTTCCAGTCGCCCGTCCAGGGTCTCGGCAACCTGACCACCGATCCGTGCCAGGGGGCGATCACCAACGCTGCACTGGGCGATCTATGCGTGGCGACGGGCGCGCCGCGGAGCACGATCGGCTCGATCCCCTCGCCCACATCGACGCAGATCAACGTCACCACGGCGGGCAACCCCAATCTCGATGTCGAGCGCGCCAGCACCTACACGCTGGGCGGCGTGTTCGCGCCCGCCGACTTCCTGCCGGGCTTCTCGCTGACGGTCGATTACTTCAACATCAAGGTGAAGGACGCGATCAGCGCGCCGGCGCAAACCGACATCCTCAGCGGCTGCTATTCGGCGGCGCTCAACCCGACCTTCGCCGACAATGCGTTCTGCGATCTCATCCAGCGCAATCCGCTGAACGGCAGTCTGAACGGGGCCGGTGAAACGCCGGGCGTGATCCTGTCGTCGTCGAACCTGGGCGTCATCCAGACAGCCGGTATCGACTTTGGCGTCAATCAGCGCCTGCCGCTAGTCGAACTGGGGCTGAGCGGCAATCCGGGCACCATCAGCTTCGGGTTCAATGCGACATGGCTGGATTACTACCAGTTCCAAGCGACGCCGAACGCGATCAACCGCGATTGCACGGGGTACTACTCGGCGGGTGGCTGTCAAAATCCGCGGGCGGAGTGGCGTTGGAATGGTCGCGTCAGCTACACGCGCGACAAGTTCGACATTTCGCTGCTTTGGACGCATGTCAGCCCGGTCTCGCTCGAGCCTTTCCGCGCCACGCGCCTTCCAGGCAATGTAGCGCAGCCGGGCGGGCCGAATCCGACGCTGACCTTCCCCGCCACACCGCTCAACTTCGTCCTGGACGGCATTCAGTACACCAACCAGCCGACCGGGGGCATCCAGCCGCGGTTCCGGTCGATCCCGGCGTACGATTATTTCGACCTCGCGATCCGCTTCCTGCCGACCGAGAATTTCGAGCTGAGCCTGACGGTGGACAATCTGTTCGACGAACAGCCGCCGCTGGTCGGTTCGGGCGTGGGCGGCACCGCGTTCAACAGCGGCAATACCTTCCCGACGATCTATGATCCGATCGGTCGGGCCTACACGATCGGCGCACGACTGCGGTTCTGATCCGACCCGCTGGTTCGAACGGCCGCGGGGTTGTTCCGCGGTCTGCCGAGCCGGTACGGACTTTCCGCGCATGGAAGAGGGGCGACGGTCATGATGACCGCCGCCCCTTCTCACCTTACCCGAGCCGGGCAGCCGCTCGGTTGCGAAGCGGCTGCCCAGATCTCTTAGCGGTTGCGGTCGTTGTCGAAGCCAGTGCGGTCCGTGTCATGCGTCAGCCCGACATTCTCGTCGACCTCGACTTCGGTCCGGCGGACCGTGTCGCTGACCTCTTCGGTGCGTTCGCCGGTCGTCTTGGAGACCACGACTTCCTCGACCACGCGGGCGTTCTTGCCGATCACCGCTTCTTCGCTGGTCGCGGTCATGTCGATCGTGCGTTCGCGGAACGCGTCCCCGTCCGCTGCCGAGAGCGGCTGGTCGACCGTGCGGCGTGAGACGTTCACCCGCTCTTCGCGCAGGCGAACCTGCTCGTGCACGGGTACTTCGGTGACGTAGGAGCGGATGCGCGCGCCGCCGCTCGCGACTTCACGCTTGCCGACGACCAGCTGTTCCTCGACGACGGGGATGACTTCCTCGGTGCCGTCGTGGTCGTGGGTGCCGCGCGTGGTCAGGTCGTTATCGTCCCGGCCCGCAAACAGCCCGGTCGCCGTGCCGGTGCCGGTGCCCAGACCCGTGCCCGTGCCGCCCGTTCCCGTCCCGGCACCCGCATAGCTCCAGCCTTCGTTGCGCCAGCTCTGCGCCCGCTCGTCGACATCGACCGAATTGGCCTCTTCCAGCGCGCGGACGGCTTCATCGGCGTGGTGATCACCGACATCGGCGGTAAGGACCGCACCGCCACGGCGCATGCCTTCTTCATAGGTGTGACGGTCCTCATCAGGGAGGAAAGCGTTCTTGATCGACGCCCAGGTGCCCTGGTCCTGATGCGTGGAATAGTTGCCGCTGGTCTTGTGCGTGGATTGGTCATGGACGTGGATGTGACTGGCATCGATGCCGGCGGCGCGCAGGCGGGCGGCACCGGCTTCGGCATCGGCTCGCGTATCGAACATCGCGGTGATGGTACGTGACATGGGGTACTCTCCTGCTTGGGGACTGGGGATGGGGATCAACGCTGCGTGACGACGAGTTCGGTGCGGCGGTTTTCCGCCTGTCCGGATGCAGTGGCGTTGTCGTCGACCGGGTCGGCTTCGCCGCCCGACACGGTTTCGATGCGATCGGCGGGGACATTCTGTGCGACCAGCGCCGCCTTGACGGCCTCGGCACGCGCCTTGCCGAGCGCGACGTTTTCAGGGGTCGAGCCGCGCGCGTCGGCATAGCCGGCGATGCGGACGCGTGCGGTCGGGTACTGGGTCAACACGCCAGCGACCGTTTTCAGTTCTTCGGCGTCGGCGGCGCGAACCTCGCTCTTGGCGGTGTCGAAGTTCACCTTTTCAAAGGTGAAGCTGCGCGGAGCGGCTTCGGAGCCGGCGAGGAATCCACCCAGCGCCGAGGTGCCGGCGAGCGGGGCGGAAGCGGCGGCATCGCTGGTCTGCCCGACGACCCCGCCGGTGCCGGTGTCCGCGGCAGGCGTGGCGGTCGGCGTTTCGACCGGCGCGACGACGGCCTGTTCCCGGTCGCCGCACTGGCTGAGCGCGAACAGAAGCGCCAGCAAACCGAGCGCGAGGAGAACCCAGGGCAGCCAGTTCGTCTTCTTGTTGTCTTCGATATGAACATGGCTGGGCGGCGCGCCATCGGTACGCCGGTCGTTCGGGTCCACCATCTTTATTCCTCCTGTTGATGCGTAATGGGCTGGTGGTCGACGACGGCACGGGTGGTGCGCAGCGTCACCGGCACCTCCATCCGCTCGCTCTGCGCGGTGCGGCGGATGATCACCTCTTCGACCACGAACAGCGCGCGTGAGACGACCAGCCGCTCCTCGACCAGCGATATGATCGTGGTGTCGCCCTCTTCGCGCGGAGGTGGCGGGGCATCGACCTGCCGCTCGACCGTGCGGCGTTCGACGTCCAGCGTCTCGTACTGCAGCGTGTCGGCGACGAGTTCCTCGCGCGTGTCGACCACGGTTCGGACCCGCACCCTGTCGGTTTCGACACGGCGCTTCGAGAGATGCAGGTTCTCTTCGATGATCGGAATGACATCAGCCACGCGGCGAAGTTCCCCAGGCGAACGGCCGCGATTCCACGGCCCCGGAATTCGGATAAGACACGGCTCTCACCTTCGCGGCTGTTGGGTCGCGCTGCGTCACGTTCGTCGCTGCGTTGCCCGTTGAACGGCAACTGAACGCTTCTGTTCCAATCATTTGTTCACAACGGACGAATATCGGCCAGGGCGCGACGAACGGTTGACGCGGTCCGATGCGGATCAGGATTCCTTGGGAGCCGCCGCGCGGTCCAGCGTCCCGGGGGCGTCGTTGCAACGTCGCGGCGCACGGTTGCCCGGCTAGGCAGCGTCCGGCAAACATGTAGGGCTAACCCTTCAGCCTGACCGTGGAGACCAGCATGCGCTTCGTACAGATCGAGACCCTGCCCACCGGCCGGGCCCTTGTCGACATCGACAAGCTGACCCACGCCGTTCCCGAGGGCGAGGGAAGCCGGCTGTTCCTGGGCGCGCAGCATCTGGACGTGCCGCACAGCCTCGACGAACTGGAGAATGTGCTGGCCGGGCGCGAACGAGCGGATGGCGGAGAGACCAGCACCGCCGGTTTTCGGATCGGATAGCCTCGGAATGACTCCCGCAACGATCCTGCTGACGCCGCTGGAGACCGGTCAGCGGGCGGTCATGCACCTTGGTGCGCTTGTCCCCTCGCTGATGCTCGCCGCGGGTGGCGTCGCGCTGGGGCTCGTCGCGCAAGGGCGGCTGGGATGGCCGGCATGGCCGTTTATGCTCGCGGCGGGACTGGCGGCTTTGTGGGCGTTGATCATCGCGCCGCGACGGCGCTGGGCGGCCTGGGGCTGGATGCTCGACACGGACGAAATCCACGTCGCGCACGGCATCTGGGCGCAGGTCCATACCGTCGTGCCGCTCGCCCGCATCCAGCACATCGACGTGGCGCAAGGCCCGATCGAACGCGCCTTCGGCGTCGCACGACTCGTGTTGCACACCGCCGGGACTGCGCACGCGACCGTCGTGTTGCCGGGCGTGTCGCGGGAAACCGCCGAGCATCTGCGCGACACCATCCGCGCGCATATCCGCGCCGAACCCTGGTGAGCGAGGACGACGTCCCTTCGGTAACGGTCGACCCGGACTCGACACCGCGCCGATTGCATCCCGCCACCATGGCCATCGCGATCGTCCGGGGGGCGCCATCGACCCTGCTCGGCACCCCGGCGCTGCTGGCGGTGGTCGCGCGCGCCGATCTTTGGCTGGTGCTCGCCGGGACGGCCGCGGCTCTCACGGTCGGCGCGGCGTTTCGCGCGCTGTCCTGGTACCGGTTCACTTACGCGCTGACGGGCGACGCGGTGGTGATCGAAAGCGGGCTGTTCAGCCGCAACCGCCGCACCATCCCTTATGAGCGCGTCGCCGATGTCGGCATCGAGCGGCGACCGCTCCAGCGCCTGTTCGGGCTGGCCGCGGTGACGCTGGAAACGGGTGGTGCCGGCGGTGACGAAGGCGCGCTGGACAGCGTCGCGCTGGCGGAGGCCGAGCGTTTGCGCGATGTGCTGCGCCGCCGGCGGACGGCGGTCGATCCGCGGCCGGTAGCGACGGCCGCTGGTCTCCCGTCAGCCAAGCCGGTCAGGTCGCCGCCGGACGTGCCGATCTTCGCGATGGATACACGGCGCGTTCTTCTGTCGGGGCTATTCAATTTCTCGCTCGTCTGGATCGCGGTCGGATTCGGCGCGCTGCAATATGTCGACCGCGCGCTCGGCTGGGACGAGGATGTCCTGTGGAACGCGATCGTCGCGCGAACGGGGGTGGCGCGGTCCATGCCCGCGCTCGCCTGGGCGGGCGCGGCCGCGACGGCGGTGGCGGTCGTCCTGTCGATCGGAACCCTTGCGGGGCTGGTCCGCACGACCTTGCGCGACCATGGCTTTCGTCTGACCGACGGGGGCGGACGCCTGCGTCGTGCGCGCGGGCTGTTCACGCGCAGCGAGGCGATCGTGTCCTTGCCGCGCGTGCAGCTTGCCGCGATCGACACGGGCCCGCTTCGGCGATTCTGGGGCTGGTCCCGCCTGCGCGCGCAGGTGCTCGGCGGCGGCGAGGGCGGCGGCGGACGCGAGGACCTGGCCCCCTTCGCCCGGCCCGACGAGGTCGATCGCCTCCTGGCGATGCTGCGGCTGTCGCGGGCCGACCCTGCGGAGATGACGCCCGTTGCGCGCGGGCACGTCTGGCGCGCGTTGCTGCGGGTGCTGGGGCTGCCCGCGATGCTGATCGCCGGCGCTTCGCTGGCGACGCCGTTCGCGTGGTTCGCGTCGCCGTTTCTGTTGCCGCTGGCGATCGCGGCGGTGCTTGGGCGGCGGCATCACCGGTACCGCGTGGCTTCGGGGCTGCTCCATGTGCAGCGCGGCGTGATCGCGCGGACGATGTGGATCATGCCGATCGCGCGCGTCCAGTCGGTCACGCTGCGCCGAAGCTGGCTTCAGCGGCGGCTGGGGCTTGCGACGATTCTCGTCGACACGGCGGGTGGCGGCCGTTTCGGGGGTCCGGACGTCCATGATCTCCGCCTGGCCGACGCCCGGACGCTCATGGCGAACCTGACCGGCCGCGAGACGATCGCCTAGTCGGCCGGATATTCCTCAAGCGTTGAGTGCATCAGTCATGGCGCATCGATGAAGTCGGCGCGGGTCACCCCGCGGTCGTGCAGCCGGAACATGACCTTGGCGAGGCACCGGGTGCGCAAGGCCGCCGGTACCATGATCCGGACCGGGCGACCGGCGCGCCATTCCGCCGCGTAGCGATCGAGCGCCTTGCCGCGCACCGCCTTGCCCGCGACGGACAGGTCGCATGAGTTGCGGGCAACGACGACCACATCGCCGGCGGCGGCTTGCAGCAGGATGGCGGCGATCAGCATGCGCCGAGCCTACGCCACGCCCTCCCCTGCGGTCTATGACGATGCGATCCCCGCGCCGGGTGGTGCGGAACACGTTCGATCACAACGAGTTGGTTCATCCGCAACGATGGAGGCGATGATGGCGCAAAAGGGCGCGGGCGGAAATCCCGGAGCGGTGACCAAGAAGGGCGGCGATGGTGCGGGCGGCAGCACCGGTACCGGGCGCGGCGGCGGCAAGGGAAGTAGCGGTGGCAAGACCGACCATGGACCCAAGAAGGACCAGGAGGACGAAGGAAGCTGACCGGCTTCACCGTCGCATCCGGCGCTCTCCCGCGGGAGCCCGGCTGAACGACGGTTAGAATGATTGGTCGGGGCGACAGGATTCGAACCTGCGACCCCCACACCCCCAGTGTGATGCGCTACCAGGCTGCGCTACGCCCCGACCGAGGGCCGCCGCCGGTGACGGTGGGCTGCCCAAGGCGGTGCCTGTACGGAAGCGGTTGCGGTGATGCAACCCCGCCCGCGCGATTGCCACGCGTCGCGCGCGGTGATAGCGGGCGCGCTTGTTTCGCGTGGGGCTTTCCGCCCCCGCCACTAGTCATGTCGGGGCTCATGCTGATTTCCACCGCCTATGCGCAAGCCGCCGGTGCCGCGCCGCAAGCCAATGGTTTCCTGACACTTGCGCCGTTGGTGCTGGTCTTCGTCGCCTTCTACTTCCTGATGATCCGGCCGCAGCAGCGTCGCGTCAAGGCGCTTCAGGCGGCGATCGAGGCGGCCAAGAAGGGCGACAATGTCGTCACCGCCGGTGGGATCGTCGGCCGCGTGACCAAGGTCGAGGACCGCTTCGTCGAGGTCGAGATCGCGCCCAACACGCGCGTGCGCGTCGTCAAGGCGACGCTGACCGAAATCGTCAACCCGCTCGCCAAGCCGGCCAACGACTGATGTTGGATTTCCCCCGCTGGAAACGGGTGTGGATCTGGGGCGTGCTGATCCTGCTGGCGGCGCTGGCGATCCCCAGCCTGCTTCCCGAACGCACCACCAACACCTGGCCGATCAAGCCGCCTCGCATCAATCTGGGCCTGGACCTGGCCGGCGGCAGCTACCTGCTGCTCGAGGCGGACACGCAGGATCTGGTGAACACGCGCATCGAGACGATGCGCGAGATGGTCGCGACCGAAATGCGTCGGGGCACCCCGCGCATCGGCATCGGCGATATTTCCACCCGTGGCGGTCAGCTCACGTTCCTGCTGCGTGATCCGGCGCAGGTCGATGCCGCGCGCGAACGGTTGCTGACCATCACCGGCAGCGGTGCCGGGCTGACCGGGCAGCGCGAATGGGACATCTCGGTCGTCGACACGTCGCGCTTCGTGGTGAAGCCGACATCGGCCGGGCTGACGCAGGCGATCGACACCGCGATGGCCGACGCGACCGAGGTCGTGCGCCGCCGCATCGACGAACTGGGCACCCGCGAACCCACGATCGTGCGGCAGGGAACGAGCCGGATCGTCGTCCAGGTGCCGGGGCTGCAGAATCCGCAGGCGCTCAAGGACCTGCTCGGCCGCACCGCGCGGCTGGAATTCAAGCTGGTCGACGAGACCGCGAACCCGGCCGAACTGGCGCAGGGCCGCGCGCCGATCGGCAGCCAGGTGCTCCCTTATCCGGGCAATCCGGGCGGCATCCCGTTCATCGCCGTGAAGCGTCAGGTGATCATTTCGGGCGATCAGCTGACCGATGCGCGCCAGGGCTTCGAACAACAGACCAATGCGCCCAACGTCGCCATCAACTTCAACGCGGCGGGCGGCAACCGCTTCGCGCGGGTGACGCAGCAGAACGTCAACAAGCCGTTCGCAATCATCGTCGATAATAGCGTGATTTCCGCGCCGAACATCACCGAACCGATCCTGGGCGGCAGTGCGTCGATCAACGGCGGCTTCACCGTCGAAAGCGCCAATCAGCTTGCGATCGCGTTGCGGTCCGGCAAGCTTCCCGTCGCGCTCAAGGTCATCGAGGAGTCCACGGTCGGCCCTGATCTTGGGCAGGAATCGATCGAAGCCGGCATCCTGGCGTCCGCGATCGCGGTCGCGCTCGTCGTCGCGTTCATGTTCATCACCTATGGCCGCTTTGGTTTGTACGCGAACCTGGCCGTCGTGCTGAACGTCGCGGTGATCGTCGGCGTGCTGGCGCTGATCAACGGAACGCTGACCCTGCCCGGCATCGCCGGTTTCGTGCTGACCATCGGCACGGCGGTGGATGCCAACGTGCTGATCAACGAACGCATCCGCGAGGAACGCCATCGCGGGCGCAGCGTCGTGCAGGCGGTAGAATTGGGCTATAAGGAAGCATCGCGGACGATCTTCGAGGCCAATGTCATCCACACCATTTCAGGCGTGATCATGTTCGTGCTGGGATCGGGGCCGGTGAAGGGCTTCGCGGTCGTGCTGCTGATCGGCATCGCGACGTCGGTCTTCACCGCCGTCACCTTCACCCGGATGCTGGTCGCGCAGTGGGTCCGTCGCAACAAGCCGAAATCGATCAACATATGAAACTGCTCAAGATCGTCCCCGATAACACGAACATCGACTTTGTCGGCCTGCGCGGCTGGGCGTTCGGGCTGACCATCGCGCTGACGCTGATCGCGTGCGTGCTGGTGGGCGTGCGCGGGCTCAACTTCGGCGTGGACTTCGTCGGCGGGCTGATGATCGAGGAACGGTTCGCGACCAAGCCCGACCAGGACCGCGTCCGCCAGGTGGTGACCGCGCAAGGGTTCGGCGAAGCATCGTTGCAGCAATTCGGCGCCGCCGACACGCTGACCATCCGCCTCCCCGTACAAGAAGGTGCCGACGAGGGCGCGACCAACGCCGTCGTCAAGAAGGTCACCGGCGCGCTGGCCAAGGAGTTCCCCGGTGCGACCTTCAACCGCTATTCGACGGTGTCGGGCAAGGTGTCGGGCGAGCTGATCCGCAGCGGTTTGCTCGCGGTCGTGCTGGCGGTGCTGGGTATCGCGCTGTTCACGATTCTGCGGTTCGAATGGCAGTTCGGCGTGTCCACGGTTGTCGCCATCGTCCACGACCTAGTAATGACGCTCGGCTTCTTCGCGCTGACGCAGTTCGAGGTCGATCTGAACATCGTCGCCGCGTTCCTGACCATCATCAGCTATTCGATCAACGACAAGATCGTGATCGACGACCGCATCCGCGAAAATATGCGTCGGTATCGCAAGATGGAGATGCGCGAGATCATCAACGTGTCGGTCAACGAAACGCTTCCGCGTACCGTCATGACCTCGGTCACCATTCTGCTTGCGCTGACGGCGATGCTGTTGCTGGGCGGGCATGTGCTGCGCGGGTTCACCGCGGCGATGATCCTGGGCATCATCGTCGGCACTTACTCGTCGATCTATGTGTCGTCGTCGCTGCTGATCACGCTGGGCCTGCGCGCCGATCCCAACCGCGAAGGGACCGTCCGCCTCGACAAGACCGGTGGCGCGGAGCGGATCGCGCCGCGGACGTGACACGCGCGTGAGGGCCGAGCGCGACGCCAGTGTGTCGGGGCCCGTGGTCAACGGCTTTGGGCCGCGCGGCTTTCGGATCGAACAGGGCTATTACCCGGCGCTGTTGATGACGCCCGAGCGGGCCGATGGCTGGTCGCCGCCACCGTTCGAGGCGCTGGATGTCGCGGCGTTGGAAGCGATCCTGACGCCGCGTCCCGAATTCGTCCTTCTGGGCACCGGGCCCGATCTGCGCCGCCCGCCGCGCGCTCTGGTCGCGGCGCTCTCGGCACGGATGATCGGGGTGGAGGCGATGGACAGCCGCGCGGCGGCGCGCGCCTGGGGCGTGTTGCGCGGCGAGGGTCGGCGGATCGCGGCTGCGCTCTACCCCTTGACCTGACGGGCCGCGACCAACGCGGACAGGTGCGCGCGCAAGGCCAGTGCGTTCGCCTGCCAGGTGAAGCCTTGCGTCGCGGCGCGCACCGCCTGCGGATCGGGCGGATCGGCCAGGAGCGCGGCGATGGCGGCCGCGAAGTGTTCGGGCGTGCGCTCCGCCAGGCGACCTGCTTCGGGGGTGGTGACCAGATCGCGCGCGCCGCCGATGTCGGGGATCACGATGGGCGTG
>DASVUT010000618.1:0-11188 GCA_036386955.1 Sphingomonas sp.
GGCGGCCGAGGCGAAGCGATCGAGCTTCGGGCGTCTGGCGGACGGGCGCGAGGTCGCCGCGGTGACGCTGACCAACCGGGCGGGCGTGTCGGCGAAGGTCATCGCCTATGGCGCGTCGATCCAGTCGCTGATCCTGCGCGATCGCACCGGCACACCCGCCGATATTGCGCTGGGTCATGCCACGATCGCCGAATATGTCGCCACGCCGCAGTATATCGGTGCCACCGTCGGCCGCTTCGCCAACCGCATCGCCAAGGGGCGGTTCACGCTTGACGGCCGCGCGTATCAGACGCCCGTCAACAACGGCGAAAACGCGCTGCACGGCGGCACGGTCGGTTTCGACAAGGTGCTGTGGGAAATCCGCGAGGTGAAGTCGGGGCCGACCGCGTCGGTGACGATGCGCCATGTCAGCCGCGACGGGGATCAGGGCTATCCCGGCACGCTGACGGTGGATGCGACCTACAGCCTGGACGAGCAGAGCCAGCTCACCATCGAATATCGCGCGACGACGGATGCTCCGACGATCGTCAACATCACCAACCATGCGTACTGGAACCTGGCCGGCGAAGGGTCGGACCGCGGCGCGATGGGTCATGTGGTGACCATCCCAGCCGACACGTTCCTGCCCACCGACGCAGGCGCGATTCCGACCGGCGAGCGCAAGCCCGTCGCCGGCACGGTGTTCGACTTCCGCACGCCGCAAGCCGTCGGCACGCGCGTTCGCGACGCGTCGGACCAGCAGATCGCCTTCGGCCGCGGATACGACCATAACTGGATCATCGGCCGCGACGTGACGCCCGACCTGCACCTGATGGCGCGCGTTACCGATCCCGTGTCGGGGCGCGGGTTCGAGCTGCTGTCCAACCAGCCGGGGCTGCAATTCTATTCGGGCAACTTCCTGGACGCGACCACGGTCGGCAAGGGCAAGCGCATCTACCGCATGGGCGATGCGATCGTCATGGAGCCGCAAATCTTCCCCGACACCCCGAACCGCCCGGAATTCGGATCGGCCCGGCTCGCCCCGGGCCAAACCTATCGCAACACCATCGTGTATCGCTTCACCACCGGCCGCTAGAGGAGTCCGATCCCATGAAGCTCAAGCTGTTCCTCGGCCTCGCCGGTTGGGCGCTCACCCTTGCTGCGCCGGCGGAAGCGCGCGAACTGTGGACCAAGGCGCAGGCGCATGGCTGGTACGATCGCCAGCCCTGGCTGGTCGGTGCCAATTACAACCCCGCCAGCGCCATCAACCAGTTCGAAATGTGGCAGGCCGAGACTTGGAACCCGGCCGAGATCGACAAGGAACTGGGATGGGCCCAGTCGATCGGCATGAACACGATGCGGGTCTACCTCCACAACATGCTGTGGGAGAATGATCCCGAAGGCCTGAAGCGCCGGATGGACGAGTTCCTGGTTATTGCGCAGCGGCGCGGGATCCGGCCGATGTTCGTGCTGTTCGACAGCTGCTGGGATCCGAACCCCGTGGCCGGGCCGCAGCGTCCGCCGATTCCAGGCGTCCATAACTCCGGCTGGATGCAGGCACCGGGTGCGGCGCGGCTGGCCGACGCGTCGCAATATGGCAAGCTCGAAGGGTACGTGAAGGGCGTGGTTGGGCACTTCCGCAACGATCCACGTATCCTGGCCTGGGACGTGTGGAACGAGCCGAACAATCCCGGCGGCGGCAATTATCCCAACACACCCGAAAAGAAGCGGCTGATCGCCTCGCTGCTCGACAAGTCGTTCGACTGGGCGCAGTCCGTCGATCCCGTCCAGCCGCTCACCTCCGGGCTGTGGATCGGCGAGACGTGGGACAAGCGCGAAACGCTCGACGCGGTGGAACGCGTCCAGATCACGCGGTCGGACGTCAACAGCTTCCACGATTACAACTGGCCCGAACAGTTCGAGCGCCGCGCGCGCCAGATGTTGAGCTATGGCCGGCCCGTGCTGTGCACCGAGTATATGGCACGGGGCAATGGATCGACGTTCGACGGGACGTTGCCGGTGGGCAAGCGGATGAACATCGCTATGATCAACTGGGGGTTCGTCGACGGCAAGACGCAGACGCGGCTGCCGTGGGATTCCTGGAAGAAGCCCTATACCTATGACGAGCCGCCGATCTGGTTCCACGAGGTGTTCCGCGCCGATGGGACGCCGTATCGCAAGGCGGAAACCGACCTGATCCGATCGCTGGCGGCACAGCCCAAGGTCGTGATGCCGATGCCGCGCGCGGCGGCCGCGGGATCGCGGCGGCGGTGAGACGCGGCGCGACGCTGCTGCTCGCGCCGCTGCTGCTCCTGATCGGCACCGGGGCGGGTCCGGCGCAGGGGGACGACCCGTTCGCACGCGCGATCTTCACCGGGGCCGATCCCGCAGCGCTGGTGGAGGGCACGCAGGTCTGGCTGTACCCCACGAACCAGGGCGCGCAGCTCGACGCCTGGGTGTCGAGCGACCTGACCGGCTGGACCCGCGCGGCGACGCTGATCCGACGGCGCGACATCGTTTGGTTGCCCAATGGTGCACGCGAGAACCAGCTATGGGCACCGCACATGGCCGCGGCGAACGGCAGATACTACCTGTATTTCTCGGTCGGCCCGCAGGAGCCGCGGCCCGCGCGGATCGGCGTGGCGACGTGCGACACGCCCCAGGGCCCGTGTGTCGACAGCGGCCGCGCGCTGCTCGACGGCGCAGACTCGCACCAGGTCGCCGCGCGGCCATCGAGCGCATGCCGCGACGGGGTCGCACCGACCGGCTCGGGCCGTTTCCACTTCGAGGCGATCGACCCGATGGTGTTCCTCGACCCCAAGTCGGGGCGGCGACTGCTTTATGCGGGCGGGAGCAACGGCGCGACGCTGCGCGTGTTCGAACTTGGCCCCGACATGGTCAGCATCGCGCGCGAGGTTCCCGTCGATCAGCCGCCCTGCTTCACCGAAGGCGCGTGGATGCACGAGCGGCGCGGGCTTTATTACCTGTCGTACAGTTCGGGCAATTATGACCGGTCGAACTATTCGGTCCGATACGCGGTGTCGTTGTCGCCGACGGGGCCGTGGCGCTATGGCGGTGCCATCCTGGTCGGAAGCGGCGCGATCAAGGGCCCGGGCCACCACGCGTTCTTCCGCGATCCGCGCAACGGAGCACCGCTCATAGCCTATCACCGCTGGGAGGGTCAGCTCGGCGACGGGCCGTATCGCGACAAGCGCAAGGTCGCGCTTGCCCGCGTCACCTACCGCGACGACGGCGCGATCCAGCCGATCGTCATCGCGCGCTAGCCGCCGGTGCGGCTTCCGCGCCACAGACGCGAATAATCGTATAATTGGGTTGTCCGGTAAATCGCGTCGGCTCTATGACGAAGGGATGACCCGGACAGCGGGCTGATATCGAACGGGGAGGTTTTCCATGCGACGCAAGACGCTCATTTTGTGCTCGACGGCGATGATGATGGCGTGGACGGCCAATGCCCACGCGCAAACGGCCGATGCTGCCGCCGATCAGGCGACCACCGCCGGCACCCCGGCGACGCAGGACCCTGCGGTCGATGCGGCCACCGGTGCCGATGTCGGTGCCGACGACATCGTAGTGACCGGCATTCGCGAGTCGCTTCGCTCGTCGGCCAACCTGAAGCGCAACGCCATCCAAGTTGTCGATGCGGTCGTCGCCGAGGACATCGGCAAGCTTCCCGATCTCGCCGTCTCCGACACCGCCGCGCGCATTCCCGGCGTGCAGGTGATTCGGCTGGCAGGCGAGGCCAGCGAGGTGTTGATCCGTGGTCTTGGAGAACAGTTCTTCAACACGCTCTACAACGGGCGCGAAATCTTCACGGCTGAGCGCCGCCAGGTCGCGCTGCAGGATTTCCCGTCTGCCGGAATCGCGGCGCTCGAAGTGTACAAAACCAGCACCGCCGACCAGGTACAGCCCGGCGTCATCGGCCTCACCAACGTCCGCTCTCGCCGTCCGTTCGACATCAACGGCTTCGAGCTCGCCGGAAACGTGTGGGGCCTGCACACGGTTCAGGCGGGCAAGGTCACGCCGAACGGCAACATACTGATCAGCAATCGCTGGGACACGGGCATCGGCGAGATCGGCTTTCTGGCCAACGCGTCCTATACCGAGCTGCAGTATCTCGATTCAGAGCCGAGCAACACGGACTTCATCGCCGATCCCGTGATCAACGGCACGCGCGTGCGCATCCCGGATATTCAGCGTTTGTTCTATCGCTCGGGCAACCGCACGCGTCCGTCGGGGAATGCCGCGTTCCAGTGGCGCCCGAACAGCTCGCTCGAATTTTATGCCGAGGGCCTGTACCAGGGCTTTCGCAACAAGATCGACGATACGCTGGCGGCGGTGCCCCTGTTCG
Source organism: Sphingomonas sp. (assembly GCA_036386955.1). GTDB lineage: Bacteria > Pseudomonadota > Alphaproteobacteria > Sphingomonadales > Sphingomonadaceae > Sphingomonas. The sequence continues at coordinate 4,349 of DASVUT010000618.1, forward strand.
GTGGCCAGAGCTATTCGAACATCGTCCTGCGTCCGGGTACCAACCTTGTCAGCAGCGGCACGGTGGTGAACCCCGGTGGGCGCATCTTCCAGTTCCGCGGCGGTACGTTCAACAAGACGGACACCTATCAGTTCGCCGTCGGCGGCCGGTATGAGGCGAACGGTCTGAAGATCACCGCCGATGTCGCCAAGACGAAGAGCACATTCGTCGGATCAACCGAGTCGGTCGACACAACATACGGGCTCAACGGATACACCGTGAACTTCAACAATGAAGTTCCCGAGTTCGCGGTCACCGGCTTCAATGTCGCCGATCCGAACAACTATCGTTTCCAAGGATTGTTCGAACAGGCGCAGCGCGCCGAGGGCGATGACTGGCAGGCGCGAATCGACGCGGAGTACAGCCTCGACGAGGGGTTCATCCGTACTTTGCAGATCGGCGCCCGCTACACCGATCGCAACGCCAGCCGCCGATTCGGTGATCGTTTCTTTGGCGGGCTAGACGTTCCCGTGTCGCAGGTTCCGCTCGACTATCGCCCGGTCGAGGCGGGTTTCAACGGGGTGGACGGTCAGCCCTTCCGCACCTTCCTGGCACCGACTTACGGGTCGATCCGCGACAACATTCAGCAGCTTCGCCAGTTCGTCATCAGCAGGGGCTCGACCAACTACACGCTCGCTGACGTGGCACCGGCACCGTTCCAGTCATATGACGCCGACGAGAAGACCTACGCCGCCTATGGGCAACTTGCTTATAACTTCGGCGACGTGATCGACGGCGCGCTGGGGTTGCGTGTCGTGCGCTCGGAAGTGCTTGTCGCGGGCAATTCGCTGGTGAACGGCGTAGTGACGCCTAGCGTTAGCGGTCCGGAGAGCACCGAGTATCTGCCCAATGCTAGCGTCCGTTGGCGGATTCAGCCGAACCTGCAGCTGCGTCTGTCCTATACACAAACGGTCACGCGCCCCGATTATGCGCAGCTGAATCCGGCCTTCAACATCGGTTCGCCCGAGCCCTTGTCCGGGGGCACCACGATCCGGCGAGGCGGCGGCGGCAATCCCAACCTGCGTCCGTTCAAGTCGGATAATTTCGACGCATCGCTCGAATGGTATTTCACGCGCACCGGTTTCGTCGCCGGGACCGTGTTCCGCCGCGAGATCAGCGACTTCATCCAGAACTCCAGCCGGCGCTTCACCGATCCGCAGTTCGGGCTCGTCGAAATCAACTCTCCGGTGAATCTGAGCGAAGTTCGGATCAACGGAGCCGAGGCGCAGATTTCGACCTTCTTCGACTTCGACTTCCTGCCCGATTTCCTCCGCAGCTTCGGCATCCAGGCCAACATGACCTATATCGACGATGCACCAGAACTGCAGGAGGTGTCCGAGTTCACCTACAACATCGTCGGCTTGTTCGAACGTGGTCCGATCTCGGCCCGACTGACGTACAACAACCGCAGCAGCTTCCTCGACTTCCAGCAGGATCGCGGCGACGATGTGTTCCGTCAGTTCGGCAACCCGCCCGAGCGGCTGGACTTCTCGTTGAACGTCGCCTTCACGCCGAAAACGACCTTGTTCTTCGACGCGACCAACTTGTTGAACGACGAGTTCCGCTACGGCTTCACTTCGGCACGTGCCGGAGCGCCGCGGGCGGAGTACCCTCGCTTCCTCCGCTATGACGAACAGACCTTCTCGGTAGGCCTGCGCTTCCGCTACTGATGCCGGCGACCGGGGCACGCGGCGCGTGCCCCGGTCATTTGTGCGTCACCAAAAGATCGGCGTAGCGGGCCCAGCGTGGCCCACTCGGCACGCCGATGCACCATCTCAACTGCCGCGAACGACCATCGGCGCGGCGGGTTGCCATGCGATGCGCCGCGCCCAGACCGATGCGATCGGCTGCCCATCGGCACCCTTTGCGGGGGTGAACCGTGCTCGTTCGGTCGCCAGGCGACAGGTCAGCGTCTCGAAGGCCTTGTCGCCGCCTGCCTTGGGATCCGCGCAATCCGTGACCCTACCATCGGCCGCGACGATGAGGCGGACGACCACGATCCCGCCAGCGAACGACCGGTTCAGCGCGGCCGGGTAATCGGCCGGCCGAAACCAGGCGGCGACATCGCCGACCGGTTCCGGCGCGCTCTTGCGCCACCGTTGCTCGGCAGGGTCGAGTCCCCAGGTGGTGACAAGGTCGTCGATGCATGTGTCCAGCGCGGCCAGTGGTGCCTTCATCGACCCCAGGTTCAACGCGATCGCGAAACGCGGTGTAAACGCGACGCCGAGCCGGGTCGGCGCTCCGGACGCGACGTCGCTGCGCAGGGCATCGCTGATACGGCTGTTGGGCTGATATCGGATGCTTGCCAGGCTCGGTCCCGCTGCGGCGAAGCCCTGGGCGGTCGCATCGACGCTGGTGACCGTCGTCGTCGACAGGGTGCTGGACACTGGCGATGGAGTCGAGGGTAAAGACCGTCCGATCAGCCCGATCTCGATTTGAGGCGCGGGATCAAGCCGACTGAACTGCACGGTGACGGCGTCCTTGCCCTCGCCAAAGGTGCGCAACAAGCGACACTCGCCGGGCGCGTAATCCATCTGCCATTTGGTCGTGGGCTCCAGCGGGGCTCCGGGCCCGGCGGCAAGCGCGGCGGCCGAACCGCACGCCATCAGCGCCGCACAGGACTGGGATATCGGGGACATGTCCATTCTCCTCGACCAGCCACCCCGCCGCACCGTTTATGGCGAAGGGCGATCCTTGCCAACCGCTTGCGTGAGGTTGCGTCAGGTCCCCACCAGCGCGTCGAGCGTTTCGGTGACGGTGCGGCGCAGGTCCGGTTCGCGGGTGATCTCGAGCATCGCGGTCAGGCTCGACCGGGCCGCGGCGACGTTGCCGTCGACGAGTTCGAGCCGCGCGCGTTCCCACCACGCATGGCCATAGGCCGGAGCCATGATCGTCATGCGCGCGTATAGTTCCAGCGCGCGTCGGCCCTTGCCGGCCTGTTCGGCGCGGGTCGCCTGGTTGAGCAGCAGCCTGATCAGGATGGCGCGGTTGGGCATCACCCCGACGTGGCGTACCGCGGCGGCCGGGCGCGGGTCCATTGCTTCCAGCATCGCGGCGAGCTGTTCGCGCTCGACGGGGATCCCGCCCCGGAACGGATCGAGGATGACAGGTGCCGCCTCCTCGCCCACCAGGATCAGGACGTGCCCGGGCACGTCGAGGATGTTGGCGGTCCAGCCCAGCCGGCGCGCGGCGGCGACATAGAGGATCGACAGGCTGACAGGCAGGCCGCGGCGGCGATCGATGACGCGGATCAGATCGGCGTTGGCGGGATCGTCATATGTCTCCCGGTCGCCGACGAAGCCGAAGTCGCCGTGGAGCACGCCTGACAGCGCATCAGCGCGCTCGGCGGAGGTCGCCGCGTCGCCGCCCACGGCGTCTAGGCGCGCCGCGATGGCTTCGACCAGCGCGTGATAGGGTGCCGGATCGGTATCGGGGTGATCGAGCGACGCGAGCGAAAGCGCGGCCTCGTCGAGGATGATCTCGTCCTCGTCGACAAGCCCCAGGCGGATCAGGTCATCATGCATGATCGCAAGATGGGGCCTGTCCCGTGCGCTGCAATGCAAGGGGGCCAAAGCGCGGACAGTTTGGCTTCCGTCAAGTAACGCCGCTTTGATCTTGCTCAATTCGCACGCGCGAAAAGCTTGGTTATCAAGCGGCTATGATGTTGAACATTGCGGGAAAGCTACCACTTAGCGGTTGACGCGGGGGTCTCCTCCGCTACCGCATGCCCGGACCAAAGGAGCGCATTATGGCCGATGAAACCCCCGATTTGAATGCCGTCGAACTCGCCACCGAGCTGACCATTGCTTGGCTGGGCAACCCCAATACTCGCAGCTCGGCCGAAGATGTCCCCGCCTTTCTTGGCAAGATGCACGACACGGTATCGGCGCTGCTCGGGACGTCTACGCCGGTCGAGACGGCTCCCGAGGCGGAGCATACGCCCGCGGTCACCGCGCGCAAATCGCTCGCGTCCAAGGACCACATCATCTCGATGATCGACGGAAAGCCGTACAAGACGCTGCGCCGCCACCTGGCGACGCACGGGCTGACCCCCGCCGATTACCGCGAGCGTTACGGGCTGAAGGCCGATTACCCGATGGTGGCCGAGAATTATTCGGAAAGCCGTCGCGCGATGGCCAAGAAGATCGGCCTCGGCCGCAAGCCCGGCGAGCGCAAGACCAAGCGCAAGCCCGACGTGGCGGTCGCCGCCGAGTGATCGGCGCCCGGCTGGCGCGAGCAGCCGGGATGCCATGGGGCCGCGGGGGGATATCGCCCCCGCGGCCCTTCTCGCGTCAGCGGCGCGACGTATCGCCGCGGTACAGCAGCGTGATCGCGACGCGGCGGTTGCGCGGGTCGTAAGGATCCTTGGCGATCATCGGCTCGCGGTCGGCGACGCCCTCGATCCGCTCGAACCGCGATTCGGGCAGGTTGCCGGCCGCCAGCCGCCGGCGCGTCGCCTCCGCCCGGCTCGACGACAACAGCCAATTGTTCATCGCGCGCGGATCGCCATAGGGCACCGCGTCGGTGTGGCCGCGGATCATGATTGGGTTGCCCAGCGGCCGGATCGTATCGGCGATCTTGCCGAGCAGCGCCGAAGCCTCGGGGGCCAGCACCGTCGTGCCGAGTGCGAACATCGAATAATCGGCATTGTCGATCAGGTCGATCCGCATCCCCTGCTGCGTGGGCACGAAGCGCACCTGGTTGGCCAGCCGGGTCATGCTCGGCGTCCGGGCGATCGTCTCGGCGACGCGGCGGCGCAAGGTGTCGAAGTTGCGCGCGTCCTCGGCACGCACGGCCTCGGCCCTCTTGAGCGATCCCTTGGGTCCGGTGCCGTCCTCGCGTCCGCCAGCACCCGTCACCTTGGTCGCGAAGCCCGCCTTGGTCGATCGGCCGGCCTGCTGACCCGTCTTGCTGTCGGACAGGGCGCTTTCGCCGCCCAGCAGCCCGGTTCCGCCGATGCCGAGCGTGCGGGTGTCGACCAGCGTCGGCGCGAAGTAATCGGCGATGCCGCGACGCTGCTTCTCGTCGGTCGCGCCCAGCAGCCACAGCAGCAGGAAGAACGCCATCATCGCCGTCACGAAATCGGCATAGGCGACCTTCCACGCGCCGCCGTGATGGCCCGCATGCCCGCCTTCGATGATCTTCTTGACGATGATGATCTTGGGCGGCTGATTATTGCCGTGCGGGGCCGCGCGCGCCATCGTTTATCGCGCCCGCAGACCGTCGAACACCTCGGCGAAACCGGGCTGGTTCTTGTGCTGGATGCCGGCGCGTGCCGCCTCGATCACCAGCGGCTGCGGATGGCCGTGGAGCGAGGCGATGATGATCTGCTTGACCACGTCGTAAATCGCGGCGTCGGCGTCGATCACCTGCCGCAACCGACCGGCAAGCGGCGACACGATGCCATAGGCCAGCAGCACGCCCAGGAACGTCCCCACCAGCGCCGACCCGATCATCCCGCCCAGCACGGCGGGCGGCTGATCGATCGACCCCATGGTCTTCACGATGCCGAGCACCGCGGCGACGATGCCCAGCGCGGGGAGCGAATCGGCCAGGCTGGTCAGCGTCGTGTAGGGCCCGTCGACCTCGTGATGATGCGTCTTGATCGCGTGGTCCATCACCTCCTCGACCGCGTGGACGTCGAGCGTGCCCGACGACACCACCACGAGCCGGAGCGTATCGGCGATCAGCGCGACGAGCGTATGATCCTTTTGCAGCTTGGGATATTCGGCGAAGATCGCCGAGCCTTGCGGATCCTCGACATGCGGCTCGAGCGCGATCGGGCCTTCCATGCGCAGCATCTTCATCAGCTTGGACACCAGGAAGATCGTGTCGAGATAATCCTGCTTCTTGTAGCGCGGGCCCTTGAACACCTTGGACAGGCCGCCGCCGATCGCCTTCAGCTCGGCACCCGAATTGCCGATGATCAGCGCGCCGAGGGCCGCGCCGCCGATGATCAGCATCTCGTGCGGCATGGCGTGCAGCACAGGGCCCAATGCCCCGCCCGTGATCGCGAAGCCGCCGAACACCATGGCGATGAGAACAACAAGTCCGATGGCGGGAAACATGATCACTCCCAAGGCGCCCGACTGTGGCCCTTCGCCGTTCCTGTTAACCGGCTTTCCTCACCAGCCGGTTACCGCGTCGCGCCCGGTGACCAGGTTCAGGCACCGCGCCGCCGGCCCGATCGTCACCCCGCGCCCCCAGTCGAAGGCGAGGAAATCCCGTTCGATCCCGTCGGCGAAGATCACGCCGCCATCGTTCATGCGCGAGGTGACGCAGAGCGGTGCGCCGGTGATCCGCCCGTGGCGCAGCCGGGTGCCCGTGGCGATGCTGGGAAAAGGTTCGCGGACGAAGAAGCCGACCGCGCGTTCCTGCGGCGTCAGATCCAGCCCCGCACCCGTCACCTCGGCGATCGACCGCGCCCAGCCGGTGGCTCCCGTGCCCGATGCGACGATCAGCCCGCTCGACGACTGATCCTCCGCCGCGTCCGCCGTCGCGATGCGGTAGCGCGCGGACTGGTGGCCGCGGTGGCCGACGAACACCTCGTTCAGAGCCAGCAGCCGCTCGCCCGAATCGAGCCGCGCTTCCACCATGGTCCGCCGTTCGACGGGTGCCGCCCCAGCCACGCTCGCGGGCAGCAGCGCGCGCAGATCGGCCAGTCCCAGCCGCACCAGCACGCCGTCATACAGGTCGGGCGCGGGGTTCAGCCCCAGCACCGGCTGGTCGTCCAGATATTTGGCGACGTTGGCGACCAGCCCGTCCTGCCCCACGACCACGATCACATCCTCGGGCGCGAAG
>DASVUT010000619.1:0-13097 GCA_036386955.1 Sphingomonas sp.
GTGGACCAGGTAATCGGCGCCGGCGCTCTGGACGAACGATACGTGACCGCGCCCGACGAAGCGGCTGTCGGTACCCTGACCCGAACTCAGCACGAGCGTACCGCCGCCCTGCAGCATCTGCCGGCCGTCGCGGTCGACATAAGGGCCGGTCGGGCTGGTCGAGCGGCCTACCACGGTGTTGTAGGTGCTGGCCGTCCCCTGGCAGCAGAAGTCGAACGACGCGAACAGGTAGTAGAACCCGCCGCGTCGGACGACGTACGGCGCTTCGACCGCGTTCGGCGCGGCTCGCGAGGCGAGCGAATATACGGTCGGGTCGCTTGCGAGCCGCAGGCCGGTGGCGGGGTCGAGCCGCACCATTCTGATGCCGGAGAAGAAGCTGCCGAACGCCATCCATTCGCGGCCTTCGGCGTCGGTGAAGACGGCCGGGTCGATCGCGTTGAAGTTGTCGGACGGGGTGGATTGGATCACCGCGGCCTTGTCGCTCCAGCCGGCGCTGGGCGCGGCGGCGTTGAGCGAGGTGTTGGTGGTCAGCCCGATCAACGAGCGGTTCGAGCCGAAAGTCGAAACCGAGTAGTAGAGCCGGTACTCGCCGCCTCGCTTGACGATGTCCGGCGCCCAGATCCCCGACGTCCTGGGTACCGCCGCCGCCGCATAGGCGGGTATCTGCGGATAAACCGCGCCGCGATAGGTGAAGTTCTGGAGATCGGTCGAGGTTCGCATCGGCAGCAGGCCCTCGCGGTCGGCGAGCGCGCCGGTGGTGAAGATGTAGAATACCCCGCCCTCCGCGATGATCGCCGGGTCGGCGGCGGGGGCGAGATCGCCGGTGAGGGTGAAGCCGGAGGGCGAAGGCGTCGGGCTGGGCGTGGGCGTGGGCGTCGGCGTGGGGCTTGGCGTCGGCGTCGGCGCAGGCGTGCTCACGCCACCTGATCCGCCCCCTCCCCCGTCGCCATCGCCGCAAGCGGCTAGCGCTCCCGCGACGACGCCCGCGATCAAGCCGCGTCGTAGGTGGTTCATGCTGCGGCTTCTCACCAGTTCGACCATGATGTCATAGTCGTGGGCATGTCTTCCACGCCGTTCACGGCCGGGCCACCGGCCAGCCGTCGGCGGTCCATCCCATCGCCTGGATGCGCAGCGTCGGCACGCCTCGGTTTCGCGCGTCATAGGCGTGATAGACGATGTATTCGCGCCCGCCGTCGCTGAGCAGCGCGGGATGCCCGGGCCCGCGCCACCGCTTGGTCTTGTCGAGCCGGCCGTGCAACACGACCTGGCCGTAACCGTCCATCATCGGCTTGCCGTCATAGTCGACATACGGCCCCGTCACGTTCTTAGAGCGGCCCACCACCGTATAGTAGCTGCTGTCCGCTCCGCGGCAGCAGAAGTCGTTCGAGGCGAACAGATAGTAAAAGCCGCCGTGACGGGTCAGGAACGGGGCTTCGATCGCGCCCGGATTGGAACGGCGTGCTAGGGCGTGAACCGTCTTGTCGCCGGCGGGGCGCTTGCCCGTCTCCGGATCGAGCGCGACCATCTTGATGCCCGTCCAAAAGCTGCCGAACGCCAGCCAGTGCCCGCCGTCGGCGTCGACGAAGGCGGCCGGATCGATCGCGTTGTAATCCCCGCCGCGCGGCGAGACGATCACCGGCCCCTGGTCGCGCCAGCCATGGCCGGGCTTACCCGGATCGAGCGTCGGCGTCGTCGCCAGGCCGATCGCCGAATGATTGCTGCCAAATGTCGAGACCGAATAGTAGAGGCGATACTGGCCGCCGCTGAACGAGATGTCGGGCGCCCACAGCCCGCGCGTGCCGGAGATCTCGCGGTTCGCCCAGTCCGGGATCGCAGGGAACACCGCCCCCGCCCTGGTCCAGGTGACGAGGTCCTTGGACGTCCGGACATGGATCAACCCAGGCGGCTGGTTCGCCTGGCTGGTGCTGAACAGATAATAGGTGTCGCCTTCCTTGATGATCGCGGGATCATGCACCGGCGACAGGTCTCCCGCCAATCGGTCCGCGAAGCCCGGCGCGGGGACGGAGGGCGCCTGGGCGGGTAGCGGCGCGGAGGCGGAGGCCGCGAGCGCGAGGATCGAGCCCACCCAATCCGACCCCGTCATCTCGCGCCGCCTCCCCACGCGCGCACCCTCAGAATTTGAACCGGAGTCCGGCGCCGAACGTCCGGTCGAACATCCGCGTGTCGCGCGGCGTCACGCCGTCGTTGCCGAACTGGTCCTGATACTTCTCGTCGAGCAGGTTGGTGGCGTCGACCGTTAAAGTCAGATTGTCGTTGATGGCGTAGCTGGCCGAGAAGTCGAGAAATGCGAGCGACGACACGTTGATTGAGTTGCGGTCGTCGTTGGCCCCCGCGAAATCGATATAGCTGTCGGTGAACTTGCTGCGCCAGTTATACGCCAGGCGCGCCGAGAGCCCGTACTTCTCGTAGATCGCGACCAGGTTGTAGGCGTATTTCGACACCTGCGGCAGCCTGAGCGTGCCGAGGTCGCCCGGCGCGGTGTAGGTGCTGTCGCTGTAGGTGAAGTTCGCCTGCGCGCCGAAGCCGGACAGCGGCCCCGGCAGGAAGTCGAAGAACTGCTGATAGGCGAACTCGACTCCTTGGAGCTTGCTCTTGTCGGTGTTGCGCGGCCGGGTGACCGAGTAGACGACCGGATTGCCGTTCAGGTCCGGGAACACCTCATCGCTGGCGAACGACACGATGTAGCCGTCGAGGTCGCGGCGGAAGCCCGCAAGCGTCAGCGACCCCGTCCGCGAGAAATACCATTCGGCGGTGATGTCGAAATTGTCGGACTTGATCCGCTGCAGGTCGCCGTTGCCGCCGGTACCCGTTCCCAGCGTGGTGTTGCCGGCGCGGAACAGCCCGACCGAGGGATTGAGGCTGGCGAATTCCGGCCGGGTGATCGACTTGCCGGCGACGAAGCGCAGCTGGAAATTGTCGAGCGGCCGGGCGCGAAGCGACAGGCTGGGCAGCACGTCCACGTAATTCTGCCGGCGCTGGATCGGGGAGGTGATGCCGTTCAGCGTCTGGAACGCCGACAAGGAGGTGACGGTGTTGACGACGCGCGCGCCCAGCACGCCATCGACGGGCACCGTGCCGGCGTCGAACTCGAACGCGGTCTGGCCGTAGAAGGCGTAAACCGTGTCCTTGAGGCGGAAGACCTGGTTGGGATCGAAGGGCGGGTCGCCTTCCGGCCGGTTCGCGAGAGCGCGGATCTTGCCGGTGTTCGCGAACAGAAAGTCCGAATCGGCCAGCACGAACCGATCGATGCCGACATCGCCATCGATGATGTCGCTCGGCGATAAGGTGGTCAGCCCCTGGAGCGTGCTCGCGGGGACGCCGGGTATGGGATAACCGCTTGGGTTGGTCGCGCCCGAATTGCCTGTACGTCGCGCGTAGCGGGCCCCGATCTTGAAGTTCCTGAGTAGCCCCCCGTCGAATTCGTGCAGAACGTCGGCGCGCGCGGCGATCTGCTCGCTCTGCGCGACGTTGGCGTTGTCGAACAACGTGATGAGAAACAGGCCGTTGGGATTGGCGGCGTCCAGCGCCGGATTGGTGATGTCCACGCCCGTGATCGTCAGGTTGGGCGTGCCGCCCCGGTCGAAGTCATAGGCGATCTGAGGCGCGATGAACGCCGTATCGACGATGATCGCCTGGCTGGTCACCTCCGACTTGTTGTACGACACCTCCGCCGACAGCACCGCCTGGTCCGTGGTCCATTTCGTGCCGAACGCGGCGTTGTAGTTGTCGGTCTTCTGCCGAAACGCCTGCTTGCTGGTGATGGTGAAGTTGTTGCGCGTCGTCAGCGTTTTGGCGAAGTTGGTGCCCTGCTGCGCGGTCGCGCCCGGCTGGACCTCGCCCGCGTTCGGCAGGCCGATGAAGAAATTGACGTCGAACTTCTGACGAAAGCCGGTGAAGATCCCGTCGAGATAGAATTCGAGGTCGGGCGTCGGCCGCCATTGCAGCGAGATGTTGCCCGCCGGCCGCTCGCGGTCGCCTTCATTGTAGATGGCGCCGACCGTCTCCGGGACGAAAAGCGGGTTGCCCGTCGCCGAGTTGGTGATGCCTGACCGGGCCTGGTAGCCGAAATTAAAGGCGGTCTGGTCCTCGTATTTACGCTTGTTGAACGAGCCGCCGATCAGGATGCCGAACTCGCCCGCCCCGGTCTCCCAGCGGTTGCTGACCAAGCCGCTGGCGACGTAGCTCCACTTGCCGACCTGCTCGCCGTAGATGCCGCGCAGGCCGCCCGCGACCTGCAGCCCCTCCAGGTCGAACGGCCGACGGAACCGGATGTCGATCAGGCCGGCGACGCCGCCCTCGATCAGCTCGGGCGTTGCGGTCTTGTAGACGTCGACGCCGGCGATCAGCTCGGCCGGTATGTCCTGCAGCGCGACGCCGCGCCCGGTGCCCGTGAACACCTCGCGGCCGTTGATGTAGGACTGGATGTTGGGCAGGCCGCGGATCAGCACGGTGGCCGCCTCGCCGCCCGCGCGCTGCACCTGGACGCCGGTCACGCGCTGGAGCGCGTCCGACACGGTGTTGTCCGGCAGCTTGCCGATGTCTTCGGCCACGATCGAGTCGACGATCTGCGTTGAATTGCGCTTGATCGCCTGCGCGCCCTCGAGGCTGGCGCGGACACCGGTGACCACGATGTCGTCGGTGGCGCCCGGATCGGTCGAACCCTCCTGCGTGGCGGGTTCGACCTGGACGGCGCCGGGATCGGCGACGGTTGGTTCGGCGGCGACAGTGGACTCCGGGCTCTCCTGCGCAGTCTGAGCCCAAGCGGGGGTGGCGATCAGGATCGCCAAGACGGTCGATGATACTCGACCCATGCCGGCCCGACGGTGGCGCATTTTCCCTCTCCCTTGCGATACCCGGCTTGGCGCATTCCCCTGCACCGCCGCTATTTGTCTGAGTAGTTATAGCTCGACTTGGCTGGGAGGGAAGAGGGATTCTGGGATCTTGGGTGCCTTAGTGGCGCGCGACGGGCCAGCCGTCAGCGTCCCAATCGATCCGGGCCAGCCGCAAGGTCGGCGCGCCGTTCTTCTCCTTGTCATAGGCGTGGTAGACGACGTAGTCGGCGCCGTCGCGGTCCCGGAGATGGCCCGGATGACCGGGTCCGCGGAAGCGCTCCTTTTCCGGAAGGTCGGCGCGCAATAAGATGGTTCCGCCGCCTTCCAGCATCGAACTGCCGTCCTTGCCGAGATAGGGTCCGGTGATCGACTTCGATCGACCGACCACGGTGTAGTAGGTGCTGTTCACGCCCTTGCAGCAATAATCGTACGAGGCGAGCAGCCAGTAATGGCCGCCATGGTCGATGATGAACGGCGCCTCCACCGGCGCTGGTCCGCCGACGGGCGCAGGCCGTCGCGCGATGGAGATCGGCTTCGCTTTCGGGTCGGCGGGCTTGCCGGTCTGCGGATCGAGCGCGAAGAGCTTCAAACCCGTCCAGAAGCTGCCGAGCGAGAGCCAGTGCCGGCCGTCGCGGTCGCGGATGAAATTGGGGTCGATCGCGTTGAAGTCGCTGTCGGCCGTGGACATGACCACCATGCCCTCGTCGCGCCATCCGTGCCCGGGCGCCTCGGGATCGAGCGTCGGGCTGGTAAACAGGCCGATGACCGAACGGTTGGAGCCGAAGCTCGACACGGAGTAATAGAGCCGCCACCGACCGTCGACGAACGAGATGTCGGGCGCCCACATCCCTTCCGAATTCGCGATCGCCCGGTCCGCCCAGGCAGGCAGCTTGATCGGCAACGGGCCGGCGTCGGCCCAGGTCACGAGGTCCTTGGACGTGCGCGCGCGGACTACGGGCTTGCCGGTGCTGAACACGTAGTAGACGTCGCCGTCGCGTGCGATGACCGGATCGTGGGTCGGCGACAGGTCGCCGGTCAGCCGGGCGTTGAGCGTCGGCCCCTGCGCTTGCTGCGCCGACGCCCCCGAAAGCGCCAGAACCGATGCGGCCAGGACCGCCCGCGATTTGATGGATCTCATCACCCTCTTCTCTCCCCCGAAGGACGTCAGCGCAATTCGAGCACCACCACCGACTTCGGCGGCAGCGTCACGGACAACGCGCCGTCCTCCAGCCGCGCGCCGGAGAACGGCGCGGGCGCGACAGCGGCGGGCGCGTCGAAGCCGTTGAGCGCGTTCATCGTCGAGGCCGTCAGCACGCGGCCGCTCACGGTCGTCGCTCCTACTCCCGTCAGCGCGGCGGACACGGTTTGCGGCCTGTTCGGATCGAGGTTGGCGAGCGCGACGTGCACCACGCCCGCTTTGTCGCGGACGGACGATGCGCTGACGGCGGGCATGGTCCACTGGTCCTTGTTGTACCAGGGCGACTTGAGCTCGATCGGCAGCACGGCCGCGTCCATCCACGGCTTGTACATCGCGAAGACGTGGTAGGTCGGCGTCAGCACCATGCGGCGCTCGTCGGTCAGGATCATCGCCTGAAGCACGTTCACCATCTGCGCGATCGCCGACATTTTCACGCGATCGGTGTGCTTGGCGAAGATGTTGAGATGGACGGCCGCGACCAAGGCGTCGCGTAGCGTGTTCTGCTGGCGCAGGAAGCCGGGATTGGTGCCGGGATCGCCCGCGTACCAGGTGCCCCATTCGTCGACCGCGAGCCAGATCCGCTTTTGCGGGTCGTGCTTGTCCATCGCCGCTTTGTGCTTGGCGATGAGCTCGTCCATGCGGGTGGCGCCCGCGAGCGTCTCGGCCCAGCCCGCTTCGTCGAACTCGGTCGCCGAGGCGCGCGGCGGCCAGCCGCCCGGCACCGTGTAGTAGTGGAGCGACAGCGCGTCGATCTGCCCCGCCGCCTCGCGGATGAAGGTCTCCGTCCAGCGATAGTCGTCGACGTTCGCGCCCGCTGCGATCTTGACGATCCGGGGGCCCGCGGGCGCCTTGACGAAGGTCGCGTAGCGACGCGTCAGGTCGGCGGCGTATTCGGGCCGCATGTTGCCGCCGCAGCCCCACAGCTCGTTGCCGATGCCGAAATAGGGCACGGCCCAGGGTCGCTCGCGGCCGTTCCTCGCTCGCTCCTCGGCGAGGCTGCCGGCGGGGGCGGTCATGTATTCCACCCATTCTGCCATCTCCTGCGGAGTGCCGTTCCCCACGTTGCCGGCGACATAGGCTTTCGCACCGATCTGCTCGGCCAGGTCCATGAACTCGTGGGTGCCCACGGTATTCGGCTCGGCCACGCCGCCCCAATGGGTGTTGATCTTGACCGGCCGCTTCGAGCGCGGACCGACTCCCTCGCGCCAGTGGTACTCGTCGGCGAAGCAGCCGCCGGGCCAACGGATGACCGGCACGCCGAGATCGCGGAGCGCGCCCACCACGTCCTTGCGGAAGCCGCGGGTATTGGGGATGCGCGACCCCTCGCCCACCCACAGCCCGCCATAGATTCCGGTGCCGAGATGCTCCGCGAACTGCGTGAAGATGCGCCGGTCGTAGGTCGGGCCGGGTGTGTCGCCGCGCAGCGTCGCGGTCACGGTCGGCGGCGGGGTCACGGGCTGCGACCCGGTCTGCGCTATCGCCGACGACAGGACCGACGCGAGCAGCGCGCCTAGCAGGGTCTTCAGCTTAGTCATGGAACGCCTCCACGGTCCGGCGATGTCCGCGGAGAAAAGCGTCGGCGACCAGCCGCAACGGCGCGGTGTCGACGTCGCTCCTCCCGGCGCGGACGAGGGCGGCGAACCGGGCGTATAATCCGGGATACTCCCGGTCCTCTGCCTCGTGCACGCCATCAGGCAGCGTCAGCACCGCGCCGCCTTGCGCCAAGCGGCAGGTCCCCGCATCGGTGTCGACGACGATGTCCCAGCTCTGCGGGCCGGTCTGCCGCCAGTCCAGGTCCATGGTGATGGGGGCGCCCGCCGTGTCGCGGAACGCGAGATCGGCCGCGATCGGCGCGGCGCGGTTCTCGGGCAGCGACAGCGTGCCGGACGCGAGGAAGAAAGGTCGCGGCAAAATGTGCGTCGCGATCGAAAGCGCGTTGATCCCCGGATCGAACACGCCCAGCCCGCCCGGCTCCCAGATCCAGGCCTGCCCCGGATGCCAGTGGCGCACGTCCTCGCGCCAGGTGATCGCGACGCGCTCGATCCGCCGATCGGCCAGCCAGGTGCGGGCGGGCTCGACGCCCGCGGCGTAGCGAGAGTGCCAGCTGGCGAAGAGCGTCACGCCCGCGGCGCGCGCCTGGTCCTCAAGCGCCGCCACCTCGGAGAGCGTGGCCCCGGGCGGCTTTTCGAGGAACACGTGCGCGCCCGCCGCGATCGCGCGCGCGGCGAGATCGTAGCGGACCTGGGGCGGCGAGCAGAGCGCCACGGCGTCGACGGGCGGCCCGTCGGCGAACAGCGCGTCGAGGCTGCGGAAATGCGGTATGCCCTCCACGCCGGGCCCGTTCGGGCTGGCCGTCGCGGCGAGCGCGCAGTCGCGATCGGCGGCGATCGAAGGCAGATGCTGGTCGCGCGCGATCTTGCCCATGCCGACCACGGCGATGCGGATCGGGTCCGTCATCAGAGCGACCGCACTGCGACCGGCGCGGCGTTCCCGCGGACCAGCGCGTTGCGGAGCGGCAGCGTGAACGGCGCCGCTTCGATCTCGAACACGTCCCCCGGCTCCGTCCGGACGCCATCGGCGAAGGACACGGTGGCCGTACCGAAGAAGTGGACGTGGACGTCACCGGGTCGGCGGAACTGGGGATACTTGAAATGGTGCGCCTCAAGGTTGGCGAGGCTGTGCGACATGTGCGCCTCGCCCGACAGGAAGGGCTTCTCCCACAGGACCGCGCCGCCGCGGCGGATGCGGCTCGCGCCCTCCACATGCGCGGGCGGCGGGCCGGTCAGCAGCTCCGGCCCGAGCGCCGCCTGACGCAGCTTGGAATGGGCGAGCCAGAGATAATTGTGCCGCTCGGTCAGGTGGTCGCTGAATTCGTTCGCGAGGCATAGGCCCAGGCGGAACGGCGTGCCGTCAGGGCCGATCAGGTAGACGCCCGCCAGCTCCGGCTCCTCGCCACCGTCTTGCGCGAAATGCGGCATCTCGAGCGGTGCGCCCGGAGCGACCAGCTGCGAGCCGTCGCCCTTGTAGAACCATTCCGGCTGCTGGCCGACCTCGCCCGGTGCCGGCTTTCCGCCCTCCACGCCCTCCAGGAACATGCGCATCGAATCGGTGAGCGCGGCCGTGGCCGCGGCCTGGGCGTGCATCCTGTCGCGTCCTTCGGCGGATCCGAGATGGGTGAGGCCCGTGCCGGTCATCAGGAGATGCGCGGGATCTTCATGGTCGATCGGCGCGACGATGCGCCCCGCCGCGAACTCGGCGGCGACGTCGACCGGCTCGCCTCCGCCGTGCGCCGCGGCCGCATCGGCCAGCGTCATGCCGGCCTCGATCGCCCGTTGCGCCAGCGCGCGCACGCCCCTCACGCCGGGTACGAAGGCCGCGCGGTCCCCCTCAACGGCGATGACCGAACGCGAACCTGTTTCGCCGCGGTGCTGCAGCAGGCGTAAAGCCATCGGAACCTCTCCCTCCATCGGCGCCGCCCTTGCGGTCGCCCCGATCCTCTCGGATCCGTTCGTTCAGCCCGGCTCGCCGTCCACCAGCCTGGGATGGCGGCCGGCCGCGTCGTCGCGCAGCTCGGGCGGCAAAAGCTCGGGCGGCAGGTTCTGGTACGAGACCGGCCGCAGGAAGCGGTCGATCGCCAGGCTGCCGACCGAGGTGGAACGACCATCCGACGTCGACGGATAGGGGCCGCCATGCACCATCGCGTGCGTCACCTCGACGCCCGTCGGCCAGCCGTTCGCCATGACGCGCCCCGCCTTGCGCTCGAGCAGCGGCATCAGCCTCGCTGCGAGCGGGACGTCGCCCGCGTCCATCTGGATCGTCGCAGTCAGCTGCCCCTCCGCGGCGGCCAGCACCCGGATCAGCTCCCCCTCGTCGCGGCAGCGGACCAGCAGCGAAGAGGCGCCGAACACCTCGTGCCCCAACGCCTCGTCGGCGAGGAACGCGTCCGCCGATGTCGCGAACAGCGCCGCGCGGCCGCACGCGACTCCCTGCCCTGCCTCGCCGCGGGCGATCGTTTCGACCCGCGGGTGACCTGTCAGCGCCTCGGTGGCCTGCTCGTAGGCCGCGTGGATGCCGCTCGTCAGCATGGCGACGCCCTGCGTCGCGACCAGCGCGGCCCGCGCGCTCGCGATGAACTCGTCCAGCCCCTCGCCTTCGATCGCCAGGAGCAGTCCGGGATTGGTGCAGAACTGGCCCGCGCCCATCGTCAGCGAGCCGACGAACGCCGTCCCGAGCCCGGCGGCGCGCGCCGCGAGAGCGTGCGGGAGCAACAGCACGGGGTTGATGCTCGACATCTCGGCGTAGACCGGGATCGGAACCGGCCGCGACTGGGCGAGACGGACCAGCGCCAGCCCGCCGCCGCGCGATCCGGTGAAGCCCACGGCGGCGATTCGCCGATCCCGCACCAGCGCGGCGCCGAGCTCGTTGCCGGGCCCGACCAGATGGCCGAACACCCCTTCGGGCATTCCGCACGCCGTCGCCGCGCGGCGGATCGCGTCGGCGACGAGCGCGCCGGTCGCGGGGTGCGCCGAGTGGCCCTTAACGACCACCGGGCACCCGGCGGCCAGCGCCGACGCGGTGTCGCCGCCGGCGGTCGAGAAGGCGAGCGGGAAGTTGGACGCGCCGAACACCGCGACGGGCCCCAGCGGCACCATCCGAAGCCGCAGGTCCGGGCGCGGCAGCGGCTGGCGATCCGGCATGGCGGGGTCGACGCGCAGGCCGAGGAAGCCGCCGCGTCGGACCATCTGGGCGAACATCCTCAGCTGCCCTACCGTGCGCCCGCGCTCGCCCTCCAGGCGCGCGGGCGGCAGAGCGCTCTCCCGCATGGCCGCGACGATCAGCTCGTCGCCCGTTTGGACGATCTCCTCGCCGATCCGTTCGAGAAACGCCGCGCGCGCTTCCAGCCCCATAGCGCGATAGGTTTCGAACGCCGCCTCTGCGGCCGCGCAGGCGCGCTCGACGTCCACCCCGCCGTGAACGGCGAAAGGCGCTCCGAACGCCTCGCCGGTGCTGGCGTCCACGGAGCGGAAGCCACTCGCGGCGGGTCGGTCGGTCGTGGTGGCGTCCGCCATGCTGCTCTCCTTATTACTCTGACTTATTCGACCTGGTGCGCGAACGCAATCTTTGTCGTTCCGCAGGCGGCGCGGCGCTGGTAGAGGGCGAAGCGTGACAGCGCTTCTGACAAGCGAGGCCGACCCGCTGGACGGCGGAACGGAGGCGGTGGACGACATCGCGCCCGCACGGGTTCCGCGCGGAACGGGCCGGCGGCTCCACGGCGCGATCGCGCACAAGCTCGGCGTCGCGATCCTTTCCGGCGAGTACCAGCCGGGCGACCGCTTGTCGGGCGAGGTCGCCTTCTCCGAACAGCTCGACGTGTCTCGCAGCGCCTATCGCGAGGCGGTGCAGGTGCTCACCGCCAAGGGGCTGGTGGGGAGCCGGCCCAAGGCGGGCACGCGCGTGCTGCCGCGCAACCGCTGGAACCTGCTCGACCCCGACGTGCTCGCCTGGGCGTTCGCAGGCGAGCCGGACGTCCAGCTAATCCGCAGCCTGTTCGAGCTCCGCGGCATCATCGAGCCCGCTGCCGCACGCCTGGCCGCCGAACGCCGCGACCGCGCCGACCTCAAGAAGATGAAGGACGCGCTGGCTCTCATGCGCCGGCATACGCTGGCGACCGATCACGGCCGAGCCGCCGACCGCGATTTCCATGACGCGATCCTGCACGCGACGCGCAACGACGCGCTGGTCGTGCTCAGCGCGAGCATCGGCGCCGCCGTCAGCTGGACCACGCAGTACAAGCAACGCGGGCGCGCCCTCCCCCGCAATCCGATCCCCGACCATGTGCGCGTCTACGAGGCCATCTCGTCGGGTGACGGCCAGGCCGCCAGCGACGCGATGCGCGCGCTGGTCGATCTGGCGCTGGAGGACACCCGCAGCTCGATGGAGCGCTGAGGGCCGGTCAGCCCTCGACCGGCCGATCGGGCAGGGCGTTGGTCGGGCGCGAGCCCCAGACCGCGTAGAACAGGATGTAGACCTCGCACGCCGCGGTCAGCAGGAACGACAATTGCAGGCCGTAGCGATCGGCGAGCCAGCCTTGCACGACCACCAGCGCGCCCCCCGCGATCGCCATGATCAGCAGCCCCGAACCCTCTTCGGTCAAAGGCCCTAGGCCTCTGATCCCTAACGTGAAGATGGTGGGGAACATGATCGAATGGAACAGCCCGACCAGGATGAGCGACCACATGGCCAGCGGGCCGGTCGTGAAGACGGTGACCAGCATCACGACGAACGCGCCGACGCTGAACGCCGCCAGCACCTTCTCCGCCGGGATCGAGCGCATGAGGAAGCTGCCGAGGAAGCGGCCCACCATCATCCCGCCCCACAGGATCGCGAGATAGCGCGACGCCTGCTCGTGCGTGATCGCCGCGATGTCGGGCTGCGCCACGAAATTGATGAAGAGGTTGGCGACGCCGATCTCGGCGATGAGGTAGATGAAGATCGCCGGCACGCCCCAGACGAGGTTGCGGTGCTTCCACAGCGACAGCCCCTTGCGGTCCGCGCGCGACGCGCGCTGCGTCGCCTGGCCGATGGCGGGCAGCGGAAAGCGTGCGATCACGACCGCCAGCGCCGCCAGCACGACCGCGACGATGATGTAGGGCAGGATCACCGACTGGGCGTCGGCGTAGCGCTCGGCCGTGGTGAGCGTCACGCCCGCCTCCGCGGTGCCGCCTTTCGAACGCCCCAGGATCAGATAGCCGGCGAAGAGCGGGGCGAGCGTGGTGCCCAGCGAGTTGAACGCCTGGACGAGGTTGAGACGCGATGATCCCGTCTCCGCCGGCCCGATCACCGCGACATAAGGGTTGGCCGCGACCTGGAGCAGCGTGATGCCGCTGGCGATCACGAACAGGGCGGTCAGCACGACGCCGTAGGAGGGCAACCGCGCCGCGGGCACCATCATGACCGCGCCCGCGGCCATCACGACCAGCCCGATCACGATCGACCGCTGATAGCCGATGCGCTCGATCAGCTTGGCCGACGGGATCGAGGCCACG
>DASVUT010000620.1:0-1885 GCA_036386955.1 Sphingomonas sp.
CCTGCCCGAGCACCGCATCATCCGCATCCCCACCAAGGACAATTTCTGGGCGATGGGCGACAGCGGACCGTGCGGACCGTGCTCCGAGATATTCTACGACCATGGCGATCACATCCCCGGTGGTCCCCCGGGCAGCCCGGACGAGGACGGCGACCGCTTCGTCGAGATCTGGAACCTGGTGTTCATGCAGCATGAGCAGGAGGCGGGCGAGATCGTGTCCGATCTGCCGCGCCCGTCGATCGACACCGGCATGGGTCTCGAACGTGTCGCCGCCGTGCTGCAGGGCGTTCACGACAATTATGACACCGACACGTTCCGCGCGCTGATCGCCGCCTCGTCCGAACTGACGCACAGCGATCCCGCCGGCGCGATGAAGGCCAGCCACCGCGTCATCGCCGACCATCTCCGCTCGGCCGGGTTCCTGGTCGCCGATGGTGTCCTGCCGGCCAATGAAGGCCGCGGCTATGTGTTGCGCCGGATCATGCGCCGCGCCATGCGCCACGCGCATCTGCTGAGCGCGCAGGACCCGCTGATGCACCGGCTGGTGCCGGCGCTCGTCGCCGAAATGGGCGCGGCCTATCCCGAACTGGTCCGCGCGCAGCCGCTGATCGAAGCGACGCTGCGCCAGGAAGAGACCCGCTTCCGCCAAACGCTGGAGCGCGGGCTGAAGCTTCTCGACGAGGCGACGGCGGGGCTGGGGCAGGGCGGGACGCTTGCCGGCGAGACCGCGTTCAAGCTCTATGACACCTATGGCTTTCCCTATGACCTGACCGAGGACGCGCTGCGCGCGCAAGGGCTCCATGTCGACCGCGCCGGCTTCGACACGGCGATGGCCGAGCAGAAGCGCGCGGCGCGCGCCGCGTGGAAGGGTTCGGGGGCGAAAGCGTCCGACGACCTCTGGTTCGACATCGCCGAGGCGCATGGATCGACCGAGTTCACCGGCTACGCCAATGACGTCGGCGAGGCGGAGGTGTTGGCCATCGTGCGCGACGGCACGCGGGTCGATACGGCCGTCGCCGGCGACAGCATCGCGATCGTCGTCAACCAGACGCCCTTTTATGGCGAGAGCGGCGGCCAGGTCGGCGACGCGGGCATCATCGCCAACGATGCAGGGTTACGGGCGATCGTGGCCGACACCTCCAAGCAGCTCGGCCGCATCTTCGTCCACCATGCGCGCGTCGAGGCCGGCACGGTCGCCGTCGGCGACCCCGTGCGCCTCGCCATCGACACCACGCGACGGGCGGCCATTCGCGCCAACCATTCCGCGACGCATCTGCTGCACGAGGCGCTGCGCCAGCGGCTCGGCACCCATGTCGCGCAAAAAGGGTCGCTGGTCGCCCCCGATCGCCTCCGCTTCGACTTCTCGCAACCGGTGGCGATGACCCCCGCCGACATCGCCGAGGTCGAGGCGCAGGTAAACGCGCAGGTGCGCGGCAACGGCCCGGTCGTCACCCGGCTGATGACCCCCGACGAGGCGATCGCCGAAGGGGCCATGGCGCTGTTCGGTGAGAAATATGGCGACGAGGTGCGCGTCGTCTCGATGGGCCAGGATGCCGACGGCACCTACAGCCTGGAACTGTGCGGCGGCACGCATGTCGGCGCGCTGGGCGAGATCGGCCTGGTCAAGATCGTCGGCGAAGGCGCGGTCGCATCGGGCGTGCGCCGGGTCGAGGCACTGACCGGAGAGGCGGCACGCGCCTATCTGTCCGCCCGCGACGACAAGCTGCGCGAAGCCGCCGCCGCGCTCCGCTCGACACCGGACGAGGTGCCCGCGCGCGTCGCAGCCCTGGTCGACGAGCGTCGACGGCTGGAGCGCGAACTGGCCGAGGCGAAGCGTGCGCTCGCCACCGGCGGCGGTGCGGGCGGGCCGGCAGGGCCCGAAGAT
>DASVUT010000621.1:0-9970 GCA_036386955.1 Sphingomonas sp.
CCTACGGGTGCTTCGACTTCGCTCAGCACGAACGGAGATGGAACAGACTCAACCGCCCGAACGACCGCGAACTCCGCCCTGCGTGTCGGCCTGCGTCAGTCGAGTTCGACTCGCGCCAATCCTCACATTCCGTTCGCCCTGAGCGAAGTCGAAGGGCACGGGCGTGCACATATGCCTCCGGTGCTTCGATTTCGCTCAGCTCAACCGCCCGAACGACCGCGAACTCAACCCTGCGTGTCGGCCTGCGTCACCGGCACGATCTTGATCTCGACCCGGCGATTGGCCGCGCGACCCGCATCGGTTTCGTTCGCCGCGATCGGCTTGGTCTCGCCATAGCCCCGCGTCGCGATGCGCGCGCTCTGCACGCCTCGGCTCGCCATGTAATCGGCCACCGCCGTCGCGCGCCGTTCCGACAATGTTTGGTTATAGGTGTCCGATCCGGTCGAATCGGTGTGGCCGTACACGTCGACATAGGTCTGGTTATACTGCCCAAGCGTCTGCGCGACCTGGTCCAGCGTCCGCTGGAACTGCGGCTGGACGTTGGCGGAATCATAGGCAAAAGTGATGCCGCTGGGGATATTGAGGATCAGGTCGTCGCCCTGGCGGATGACCTGAACGTCGGTGCCCGCCGTGCGCGCGCGCAGCTCGCGCTCCTGTCGGTCCATATACGCCCCGATCGCGGCGCCAGCGAGGCCGCCGATGCCCGCCCCCACGATCTTCTCGGTCCGATCGCGCCGGCCGCCGACGACGTCGCCCAGCACATACCCGCCCAGTGCCCCGCCAATTCCGCCCAGCGCCGCGCGCGAAATGCCGCGCTGCCCGGTTTCGGGATCGGTCGTGCACGCGGTGGTGGTGATCGCAAGCGCAGCGATCAGGGCTAGCTTCTTCATGGGCGGCGGACCTTTCAAGCGGATACTCCCGCCACAACCCTGCGCGCACCGAACTTGTTCCGCAAGCGATCCGATCACGAAACGCGGTTGTGGACGCGGCAACGATGCGCCAAGGAACGTTGCAGCGTTTCATGGCACCGCTTCCCCCCTTTCCCTGGCTCGATGTCGGCATCATCGCGGTGCTGATATCCCTCAACGGCGTGCTGGCGATGAGCGAGCTGGCGATCGTGTCGGCGCGCCGCGCGCGGCTGGAGGCAATGGCGCGCGCGGGCAAGCGCGGCGCGGCGACCGCGCTGCTGGTGGCGGCGGATCCCGGCAAGTTCCTCAGCACGGTTCAGGTGGGCATCACGATGATCGGCATCCTGGCCGGTGCCTATTCGGGCGCCAGCCTGGGGCAACCGGTGGCGGCGCGGCTGGCGGCGCTGGGCTTGGCGCCGGACACCGCGGCGTCGGTCGGGTTCGCACTCGTCATCGGGTTGACGACCTATGCGTCGCTGATCATCGGCGAGTTGGTGCCCAAACAGTTCGCACTCCGCCGGCCCGAACCGATCGCGGCGGTGATGGCCGCCCCGATGCGCTGGCTGGCGATCGCGACCGCGCCCGTCGGCTGGCTGCTCGACCGCACCAGCGCGCTCATCTTCCACCTGTTGCGGCTCGACCGCGAATCGGAAGACCATGTAACAGCCGAAGAGCTGCACATGATCGTCGCCGAAGCGTCTAAATCGGGCGTTATCGAAGAGCATGAACGCTCGATCATTTCCGGTGTCGTGCGGCTGGCCGACCGCCCGGTGCGCGAGGTGATGACGCCGCGCACCGATGTCGACTGGCTCGATTGCAACCAGAGCGAAGCCGCGATCCGCGAGCAGCTCAGCCGGTCGATGCGCACGCGGCTGCCCGTCGGTGCGGGCTCGATCGACGCGGTCGAGGGCGTGGTGCAGGCGCGCGACATCGCCACCGCATTGCTCCGCGGCGAACCGCTCGATCTGCGCGTGCTGATGCGCAAGGCCCCGGTGGTGATCGACCGCATCGACGCGATGGACGCGCTGACGGCCTTGCGCGGGGCCGAAGTGCCGATGGGATTCGTGCTCGACGAATATGGCCATTTCGAAGGGATCGTGACCCCCGCCGACCTGCTTGCCGCCATCGCGGGCGAGTTCGCGTCCGATGTCGATCCGGCCGAAAGCCCCAATGTGGTGGTGCGCGACGACGGCACGTTGCTGATTGCCGGCACCATGGCGGCCGACGCGCTGGCCGACCGGCTGGGCATCGACCTGCCCGAGGACCGCGATTATGCGACCGTCGCCGGGCTGGCGCTGGCGGCATTTCGGCATCTGCCAGGCGAAGGCGAAAGCTTCATCCAGCAGGGCTGGCGGTTCGAAGTCGTCGACCTCGACGGGCGGCGCATCGACAAATTGCTGGTCAGCGAGGTCTGACGTCGGGAAATGTGACCTGCACCAACGAGCCACGTAACAAATGTTATGCTACTTCCCGGGGGTCATGATCTATGTTGTCGGCACCGGCCGCACGGCGTGACATGGCTCGCGCCTTGGAAAAAGGGCAGCGAGTGACGCAATTGACTTCCAGCGAATATTACCGCGAGCGCGCAGCGCGGGAGCGGAGTTTGGCGGCGGCGGCGGAGGACGCGAAGATCGCCGCCATCCATGATGAACTGGCATCGCGCTACACGATGCTGGCGAACGAGGGCATGCCCGACCAGATGCCGACGATGCGCGCGGGCTGAGCCTCACCGGAGGCCGGAGGAGGAGGGGGTAAACCTTCCGCAACGCTACCGGGCTGGCACTCCGCGCGACGCGACGCGGAACAGCCACGCCGATCCCAGCCAGAACACGCAGAACATCATCCCCATGATCAGCGCGGTGGCGTCGCGCCCCGCGATCAGCGCGATGAACCCCACCGCGACCTGCGCGATCGCCGCCGCGACCGTCGCTCCGACCATGCCGGCCGCCCCGAACCGCGCGAGGCAGGCGCCGCCGATCAGCACCGCGATGACGCCCGCGAACATCATGTTGGCATCGTCATTCTCGGTGCCGATGATACCGACCGCCAGGTTGATCCAGATGAGCAGGAACACGCCCAGCACCGCCAGCGCGACGCCGCCGCGATACGCCCAGCTCCCACTCGCCCGCGCCGCCAGTTCCCACGTCCCGCACGCCAGCGTCAGCATCACGCCCATGATCACGAAGTCCGACCCGGTCCAGTTCACCTCGCTCGTGAACCGCATCGCGATCGCCGGCACGCACAACAGGCACGCCGCCACCAACCACGGAACATAGCGCCACGGGCTGATGCCCCGTTTGCCATCCATCGTCACCGCCATCGCATCCACCCCTATCCGATTGAGCGGTTCGTTTAGCTTTGTATTGGGCAGCCCTGATGCGCAACGCGTGGAGTTTCAGTGCAGACCGTCCTTCTTACCTGCCCAACCCTCTCCCATGAAAAATGGGAGAGGGCTTCAAAAGGACTGCGCCCCCTCAGAACGCCAGCCCCATCGCGGTCCGCACTCCGGGCAACGCCTTCACCCGCGCCAGCAAATCCGCGCCCACCGGCTCGTCGACGCTCAGCAGCAGCACCGCCTCGCCGCCCGCCTGCCGACGTCCGAGGTGGAAGGTGCCGATATTGACCCCCGCCTCCCCCAAGGTCGTGCCCAGCCGCCCGATGAAGCCGGGCGCATCCTCGTTGACGACGTAGAGCATCGGGCCGGCCAGGTCGGCCTCGACCTTGATCCCGAACAGCTCGACCAGCCGCGGTGCCTGATCCCCGAACAGCGTTCCCGCCACCGATCGGTCGCCGCCCGCGGTGCGCACGGTCACGCGCAGCAGCGTGTGGTAATCGCCCTCGCGCTCGGTTCGCACCTCGCGCACCTCGATTCCGCGTTCGCGCGCCAGCACGGGCGCGTTGACCATGTTCACCGTGTCGGTCTGCGTGCGCAGGAACCCGGCCAGCACCGCGCTGACCAGCGGCTTCATGTTGAGCGCCGCCGCGGCTCCTTCGGTCTCCACCGACACGCCCGTGATCGCGCCGGTCGCGAGCTGCCCGACCAGCGACCCCAGCTTCTCCGACAACGCCATATAGGGTTTCAGCCGCGGGGCTTCCTCGGCGGACAGGCTCGGCATGTTGAGCGCGTTGGTGACCCCGCCCGAGATCAGGAAATCGGCCATCTGTTCGGCGACCTGGATCGCGACATTGACCTGCGCCTCCGTCGTCGACGCGCCCAGATGCGGGGTGGACACGAACCCCGGCGTCCCGAACAGCGGTGAACTGGTCGCGGGCTCGTCCACGAAAACGTCGAGCGCCGCGCCGGCGATATGCCCCGACTCGAGACCGGCCTTCAGCGCCGCCTCGTCGATCAGCCCGCCGCGCGCGCAATTGACGATGCGCACGCCCTTCTTCGTCTTGGCCAGGTTCTCCGCCGACAGGATGTTGCGGGTGCTGTCGGTCAGCGGCGTGTGCAGCGTGATCACGTCCGCGCGCGCCAGCAATGCGTCGAGCTCGACCTTCTCCACGCCCATCTCGATCGCGCGATCGGGGGTGAGGAACGGATCGAACGCGATCACCTTCATCCGCAAGCCCAGCGCGCGGTCGGCGACGATCGACCCGATATTGCCCGCGCCGATCAGCCCCAGCGTCTTGGCGGTCAGCTCGACCCCCATGAACCGGTTCTTCTCCCACTTGCCGGCTTGCGTGCTGGCATCCGCCTCGGGCAATTGCCGCGCCAGCGCGAACATCAGCGCGATGGCGTGTTCGGCGGTGGTGATCGAATTGCCGAACGGGGTGTTCATCACCACCACGCCCTTGGCCGACGCCGCCGGGATATCGACATTGTCGACGCCGATGCCCGCGCGCCCGACCACCTTCAACTTGGTCGCCGCCGCCAGGATCGCGGGCGTGACCTTGGTCGCGCTGCGGATCGCGAGGCCATCATATTCGCCGATGATCGCCGCGAGTTCGGCCGGGGTCTTGCCGGTAATCTCGTCGACCTCGACCCCGCGTTCGCGAAAGATCTGGGCGGCGCGAGGGTCCATCTTGTCGGAAATGAGTACCTTGGGCATCGCATTGCCTTTCGTAGAAGAGTGCATGTGCTCCTGCGAAGGCAGGAGCCCAGAGTCAGGGGGCGGCGCGGTCCCTGGGGCTCCTGCCTGCGCAGGAGCACGGCGGCGTCAGGCTCTGGCGGTCGCGTAAGCCCAGTCGAGCCACGGCCCCAGCGCCTCGATATCGGTGGTATCCACCGTCGCGCCGCACCAGATGCGCAGGCCCGGCGGCGCGTCGCGATAGCCGGCGATGTCGTACGCGGCACCCTGCGCCTCCAGCAGCGCCGCCATCCGCTTGATCAGCGCCTCGTCCGCGCCCTCGACGGTCAGGCACACGCTGGTGCGCGACCGCGTGGCGGAATCGGCGGCAAGATGCCCCAGCCAATCGCGCGCTTCCACGATCGCATCCAGCGCCGCCGCATTGGCATCGGACCGCCCGATCAGCCCACCGGGGCCGAGATCCCGCGCCCATTCCAGCGCCCAGATCGCATCCTCCACCGCCAGCATCGACGGCGTGTTGATCGTCTCGCCCTTGAACACGCCCTCGGCCAGCTTGCCTTTCGACACGAGGCGGAACACCTTGGGCAGCGGCCATGGCGGCGTATAGCTCTCCAGCCGCTCCACCGCGCGCGGGCCCAGGATCAGCACCCCGTGCGCGCCCTCGCCGCCCAGCACCTTCTGCCAACTGAATGTCGCGACATCGATCCGGTCCCAGGGCAGGTCGTACGCGAACACCGCGCTGGTCGCGTCGGCGAAGCTCAGCCCTTCCCGGTCATGCGGAATCCAGTCCCCGTCCGGCACCCGCACGCCCGATGTCGTTCCGTTCCAGGTGAACAGCACATCGGTCGACCAGTCCAGGGCGTGGAGGTCCGGCAACTGCCCGTAATCGGCGCGCACGACGATGGGATCGATCTTCAACTGCTTGACCGCGTCGGTCACCCAGCCCTCGCCGAAGCTCTCCCACGCCATCGCGGTGACGCGGCGCGCGCCCAGCATCGTCCACATCGCCATCTCGTAGGCGCCGGTATCGGACCCGGGCACGATCCCGATCCGGTGGGTATCGGGCAGCCCCAGCACCTCGCGCATCAGATCGAGGCAATGCGCCAGCCGCGCCTTGCCGATCTTGGATCGATGCGATCGCCCCAGCGATTCGGTCGCGAGCTTGTCGGGGGCCCATCCGGGCGGTTTGGCGCACGGCCCCGACGAGAAATACGGGCGTGCAGGCTTGCGCGCGGAAGGCGCGGGTCGATCGGTCATATACAGTCTCTCCTTGCAGAGAGCACGCGCGGCGTTGGGACCGCGTGGCCCGTCGACGGGGGTAGAGGAGGAACGCCCCCGTAACAACCCCCTCCCTTTCCCCGTTCGCCCTGAGCCCTTCGACTTCGCTCAGGAGAACCTTGTCGAAGGGCCGCTTTCCTCTCTACGGTTCCCCAGTGAAGAACGGTGCTTCGACAAGCTCGGCACGAACGGGGTGGGGGGTACTGGCATCAGTCCTGCTCCTCGCGTCCTGCGGCTCCCCCACTCGCGAACCCGCCCGCCCCTCTGCCCGCCCCTCCGCACGCGAAACCGCGCAATGCCATGCCGACCTGCGCCAGATCGGCGTGTCGTTCCGCCCGCTGCCCGACAAGGACCATGGCGGTGGCTGCGGCCTGTTCGGCGCGGTGCAGTTGCTCGACGTGGGCGTCCCCGTCGGCGGCCTCACCGCCGTCCGCTGTGGCGAGGCGCGCGCCTTCGTCACCTGAGTCCGCAACGGCATGGCGCCCGCAGCCTATCAGATGCTCGGGTCCGAACTCGTGCGCGTCGATACGCTGGGCAGCTATGCGTGCCGCAACGTCGCCGGGCGCGACCGCCGATCGGGGCATGCCATCGCCAACGCGATCGACGTCGCGGGCATCCGGCTGAAGGATGGCCGCCGCCTGACCGTCGCGGCCGACTGGAACGGCGATGACGAGCGGGTGCGCGATTTCTGGCGAACGCTGCGCCGCTCCGCCTGCCGCCGCTTCGGGACCGTTCTGTCCCCCGATTACAACGCCGCGCACGCCGACCACCTCCACCTGGAGGACGACCGGGCCCAGTTCTGCCGCTGACATCGCCGGCCGTTCGCGCAGCCGAACGGGGACATCGCCGGCCGTTCGCGCAGCCGAACGGGGACATCGGATGTTATTTGACCCCCGCCTATTTCTCGGTAAGGCCCGCCGATGACCGATACCCCCGTCCCCACCCGCGTCTTTCCCAATGCCAGCCAGGATGCCGAAAGCGCCAAGGGCGCGATCGAGACGCCGCAGACCGCGCATGACGCCTATCGTCTGGCGTTTCAGGACATGGATTTCCTGCTGCGCGAGGATCTGCGCCCGGTCCGCTTCCAGCTCGAACTGCTCAAGGCGCAACTGACGCTGGAGGAGGCCAAGATCGCCTCCACCTTCGTCTTCTACGGATCGGCCCGCATCCCCGAACCCGCCAAGGCGCAGGCGATGCTCGACCTCGCGACCGACGAAAAAGGCCGCGCCATCGCCGAACGGCTGGTCGCCAAGAGCCGTTATTACGACATCGCACGCGAACTGGCGCGGATCACCAGCCGACTTCCGCGCGACGATCGCGGCATGCGGCAATTCGTCGTGTGTTCGGGCGGCGGTCCGTCGATCATGGAGGCCGCCAATCGCGGTGCCGCCGACGTCGGTGCGGAATCGATCGGGCTCAACATCGTCCTGCCGCACGAACAGGCCCCCAATCCCTATGTGACGCCGTCGCTGTCGCTGCAGTTCCACTATTTCGCCCTGCGCAAGATGCACTTCCTGCTCCACGCGCGCGCGCTGGCGGCCTTTCCCGGCGGGTTCGGGACCTTCGACGAGCTGTTCGAGCTACTGACCCTGATCCAGACCGGCAAGATCAAGCCGATCCCCGTGCTGCTCTTCGGCCGCGAGTTCTGGGAACGCGTGATCGATTTCCAGGCGCTGGTCGACGAAGGCGTCGTGTCCGAACAGGACATGGCGATCTTCACCTATGTCGAAACCGCCGAAGAAGCTTGGGACGTCGTCCGCAACTTCTACGAAGAGCGTGCAAAGGACGAGGGGTAGCTTTCGGCCACCCACCCCTTCTCTTTTCGTCTCCCTCTCCCGCCTTCGCGGGAGAGGGCCGGGGTGAGGGCCTTCTTCCTGCTTCTTCTAAATCGAGGAACGCAGAAGGGCGAAGACCCTCACCCAACCCTCCCCCGCGAAGGGCGGGAGAGGGCTAAGAAACAGAAGTCACCCTCATGTACGCCGCCCCGTCGGACGGGCCCGGCCAAGCCGACCCACCGCCGGACAGGGCCGTTTCACGACCAGCTACGCTAGGCGCGTGCGGCCTCCCGACCTTACTTCGTCGCCTGGATCGCCGCCTGCCGGTCGACCGAGGGCGCACCCGCCTGCGGCGTCGCGGTGTTGCCGACATTGCCGGTCTCGCCGCGCACATCCTCTTCGACCGCGTTGATCGCGGCCGCGCCATTGCCGTCGGTGCCCGCAGCCACGGGCTCGCCCGCCGCCGGAGCGGCCGGCAGCGGCAGGTTCGATCCTTGCGAGTTCAGATACAGGATCACATTGGCGCGGTCCTGTGGGTTGGACAGGCCGGCAAAGCTCATCTTGGTGCCGTTGGCGAACTTGCGCGGGGACGTCAGCCACGCATTCATCTTGTCGAAGTCCCAGGTGCCGCCGACGCTCTTCAGCGCGTCGGAATACGGGAAGCCCGCCTGGTGCCCCAGATTCTTGCCCAATACGCCGTGCAGGTTCGGGCCGATCCCCGCCGCGCCGCCGGCATCGATCGAATGGCACGACGCGCACTTCTTGAACACTTCGGCGCCCTTGGCGGGGTCGGCGGTGGGCAGCAGCGACGCGATCGGCACCGCGGCCTCGCCACCTGCGCCCGCCGCACCGACCTCCTCGACGCCTTCGATGGCATAGCCCATCTTCTCGGGACGCTCGCCATGGAACATCATGCCGCCGACGATCGACAGCCCCAGCGCCGCGCCGCACCCGGCGAGCACCCAGCCGGCGATGGTGTTGGTCTTGTTGTCCATGATTGTCCGCGAAATCCCGTAAATGGTCCCGCGTCCCATAGAAAAGGGTGACGGACACCGCAAGCCGCGCTTGATCGCGGCCCAACCTCCATCAAGAAGCGGTGCATGGATCATTACGCCGCCCCAGCCCGCCCGCTCGTCGCCGCCATGGCCGCCGCCGCCGCCGCGGCACCCGAACGCAGCGTCGCATTCCAGGGCGCGCCCGGTGCCAACAGCCATGTCGCGGCCATGCAGGCCTTCCCCGACGGCCTGCCGCTCCCCTGCTTCGACTTCGCCGACGCGATCGACGCGGTGAAGGAAGGCCGCGCCGACTGCGCCGTCATCCCGATCGAGAACTCGCTCCACGGCCGCGTCGCCGACATGCACTTCCTGCTGCCCGAGTCAGGGCTGGCGATCACCGGCGAACATTTCCTCCCCATCCGTCACGCGCTGATGGGCTGCGGGCCGCTCACCAGCGTGCGCGAGGTGATGAGCCACCCGCAGGCGCTGGGCCAATGCCGTCACTGGCTGCGCGCCCACGGCCTGACCCCGGTCGCCTATCCCGACACTGCCGGCGCGGCGGCCGCCGTGGCGGAGCGCGCCGACCCGGCCGTGGCCGCGCTCGCACCACCCGGCGCGGCGGAAATCTACGAGCTCGATCTGCTCGCCGTCGATATCGCTGACGCCGACCACAACACCACCCGCTTCGTCACGCTGGCGCGCGGCGGCAAGCCCCCGGTCGGCGACGGGCCGTGGATGACCACCCTGGTCTTCGAAGTCCGCAACGTCCCCGCCGCGCTCTACAAGGCGATGGGCGGCTTCGCTACCAACGGCGTCAACATGACCAAGCTCGAAAGCTACCAACGCGGCGGCAGCTTCGCCGCAACCGAATTCTACGCCGATGTGGAAGGGAAACCGGGCGACGCCGGGCTGGACCGCGCGCTGGAAGAACTCGGCTTCCATTCGAAGTGGATACGCCTGCTGGGCACCTATCGTCAGGCTCG
>DASVUT010000622.1:0-2762 GCA_036386955.1 Sphingomonas sp.
CGATCGAGATCGCCGGCAAGAAATTGACGCCCGCGCGCGCCGTCTACCCCTATCCCGAGGACGAGGGGCTCGACCTGCTGCGCATCGACGGGCTCCAGCGCGCCAATGCGGGCGTCGGGTCGGGCGATTTCGTCGAGGTGCGCAAGATCGAATCCAAGCCCGCGACCCGCGTCGTCTTCGCGCCCGCGCAACAGAATCTGCGGCTTCAGGGCTCGGCCACCGCGCTCAAGCGGACCTTTATCGGCCGGCCTTTCTGCCAGGGCGATATCGTCGCCACCGCCGGGCATCAGCGCGTGTCGGACATGCCGCCGGGCGTGCAGCGGTTCATGAACGCGCCCGCTTATGCCCTGCAGGAGATCAGGCTGGCGGTGATCGCGGCCAGCCCCAAGGGCGTCGTCCATATCGACGAGAATACCGAGATCGAGCTGCGCCCCGAATATGAGGAGCCCGAGGCCGCGCGCCGCGCCGACGTGACCTATGACGACATTGGCGGCATGGCGACCACCATCGACCAACTGCGCGAGATGGTCGAACTCCCCTTGCGCTATCCCGAACTGTTCCAGCGGCTGGGCGTCGATCCGCCCAAGGGGCTACTGCTCTATGGTCCGCCGGGCACGGGCAAGACCCGGCTCGCGCGCGCGGTGGCGACCGAAAGCGACGCGCAATTCTTCCTGATCAACGGCCCCGAGATCATGGGATCGGCCTATGGCCAGTCGGAAGGCCAGTTGCGCGAGGTGTTTGAACAGGCGGCCAAGGCCGCGCCGTCGATCGTGTTCATCGACGAGATCGATTCGATTGCCCCCAAGCGGGGCCAGGTCACCGGGGAGGCGGAGAAGCGCCTCGTCGCGCAGCTGCTGACGCTGATGGACGGGCTGGAGGCGCGTGCCAATCTGGTCGTCATCGCCGCGACCAACCGGCCCGAGGCGATCGACGAGGCGCTCAGGCGGCCTGGCCGCTTCGACCGCGAGATCGTGGTCGGCGTCCCCGACGAGCGCGGGCGCCGCGAGATCCTGGGCATCCATGCGCGCGGCATGCCGCTCAGCGACGATGTCGACCTGGCCGAGCTCGCCCGCACCACCTACGGCTTCGTCGGCGCCGACCTCGCCGCACTCGCGCGTGAGGCGGCGATCGAGGCGGTGCGCCGGATCATGCCGCGGCTGAACCTGGAGGAGCGAACCATCCCCGCCGAAGTGCTCGACGATCTGTCGGTCACGCGCGAGGATTTCCTGGGGGCGCTCAAGCGGGTCCAGCCCTCGGCGATGCGCGAAGTGATGGTGCAGGCGCCGACCACCCGGTGGGAGGATGTCGGCGGGCTCGGCACCGCGCAGGAACGCCTGCGTGAAGGCGTCGAGCTGCCCCTGAAAAACCCCGATGCGTTCCGCCGCCTCGGCATCCGCCCGGCCAAGGGGTTCCTGCTCTACGGCCCGCCCGGCACCGGCAAGACCTTGCTCGCCAAGGCGGTCGCGCGCGAGGCGGAGGCGAACTTCATCGCCACCAAATCGTCCGACCTGCTGAGCAAATGGTACGGCGAAAGCGAACAACAGATCGCCCGGCTGTTCCAGCGCGCGCGTCAGGTCGCGCCCACCGTGATCTTCATCGACGAACTCGATAGCCTGGTGCCCGCGCGCGGATCGGGCGGGGGCGAGCCGCAAGTGACCGAACGCGTCGTCAACACGATCCTGGCCGAAATGGACGGGCTGGAGGAGCTTCAGTCGGTGGTCGTGATCGGTGCGACGAATCGCCCCAACCTGGTCGACCCCGCGCTGCTGCGCCCCGGGCGTTTCGACGAACTCATCTATGTCGGCGTGCCCGATCAAAGCGGGCGTCGGCACATCCTGGGCATCCAGACCGCCAGGATGCCGCTCGACGCTGATGTCGATCTGGACGCGGTCGCCGCGCGCACCGATCGCTTCACGGGTGCCGATCTGGAGGATGTGGTCCGCCGCGCCGGCCTGGTCGCGCTACGCCGGTCACGCGACACGGTCAGCGTCACCATGGCCGATTTCGACGCGGCGCTGGGCGAAGCGCGCGCCAGCGTCACGCCCGAGATGGAGCGCGATTACGAACAGATCGCCGCCCGGCTGAAACAGGACGCCGCCGCGCTCCAGCCGCTCGGCTTCATCATGCCGGGCCAGTTGACGCCAAGAGGTCCCAAGGGCGCGGATTGATGCAAATCCTCCCCGAGCGTGTCTCGGGGAGGTGGCAGCCGCAGGCTGACGGAGGGGCAGGGCGCTACCGTTCCCGCGACCTCCACGCATACACCGCCACCCCCACGCACGCCGCCCCCGCGACCAGATAGGGCAGGGGGTGCCACGCCGCGTACAGCCCGACGCCGATCGACGGGCCCAGGATGAAGCTCGCGCCATTGACGCTCGTCACCTTGCCCGCGACCGACGCCTGCGCGCCCGAACCGACCGCCAGCGACGATCCCGCGGTGAAGCCCGGCCGCACGAACCCGAACCCCAGGCTGGCGACCGCGTAAGCCGTCGCGATCCCGCTCAGCGTCGTCGCCAGCCCCGTCGCCACCGTGCCCGCCGCCGCCAGCGTGAGTCCGATCAGCGTGAGCCCGCGTGGGCTCAGGTCGAGGCGCGGGATGACGCCCCATTGCGCCAGCAGCGCCGCGCCCGCGCCCATCATCAACACGATTCCCGTCGGCTCCAGTGCCTGCGCCGGCGGCAGCCCCAGCCGGTCGATGACCAGGAATCCGATCGCCTGCCCCGTCATCGCCTGCGCATGGCCCATCACCAGCCCGATGATCATCC
>DASVUT010000623.1:0-5396 GCA_036386955.1 Sphingomonas sp.
ACCCGGCGGCGCTGCTGGGTCGGCTCAAGGCGATCGAACGCGCGTTCGGGCGGCGTGCGGGCCGGCGCTGGGGGGCGCGGGTGATCGACCTGGACATCATCCTCTGGTCGGGGGGTGTCTGGGCATCGCCGGGGCTGATCGTGCCGCACATCGCATACCGGACCCGTGGCTTCGTCCTGCGGCCGTTGCTGGCCATCGCGCCCGACTGGTGCGATCCGATCGATAACCTGACGATACGCCAGATCGCCGCCCGCATTGACCGGCGCACCCCGCGGACCTAGTTGCGCGACGGCGATCCGTGGGTCCGTAGCTCAGTTGGTAGAGCAAGCGACTTTTAATCGAGAGGTCCCGGGTTCGAGCCCCGGCGGACCCACCATCGCCTGGCAACGCCCTGTCGAGCGTCGACGCGGGAAAGATTGCGCCGGCTGCGGGAATCGGGCGACATGATGCAGGCCATTGGCCGACGGTTTGGCAGCAGGATGCGGCTCGCCGTCGCTGCGATCATCATCGTGGCGATCTACATCGTCGCGGCGGGCTCGGTTTCGACAACGCTTTCATCCGGTGATCTCCAGGCGATCGGTATGCTGCGAGGCGTCGAGACATGCCGCGATCGATTGACCTTCGATGCCGAGATTCGTTGCCTCCGCGTCGTTCAGGCCGCTGTTCTCGCCATCGCACCCGGTCGTGCTTGCGCCGCAAAGGGCGTCAGGATCGAGCCGTTGGATTTCGTCCGGCGGGGTTATGGCTGTTGCTTCGACCGGGCCCGCTTCATCGAGAAAGCTTTGTCGCATTACGGGTTTAGTACAAGGCGCGTCGCCATGTACGAGCGGAGGCGCGGGTGGATAGGTTTTCTGATCCCCGGAATCGATTCGCACGCGGCGTCCGAAGTGCGCACACGGCGCGGGTGGCTGGCCGTCGACAGCGAACAACCCTTTATGTTGATCACCCGCGGGGGCCGACCGTTACAGTTCGACGAGCTTCACACGGTCGACCCGCGCACTCTGTATACGCGGCCGACGCGCTCGCATTCGTTCGGGTTCGAAAACGCGTATTTTGTCGTACGCGGCCTGTATTCGCGTCATGGTCAATCTCACGGGGTTCGGCTTCCGGCACCGGAAATCAACTACCCCGACTTTCTCCGCTACGCCGTGTTCGGCCGCGACTGAGCGAGCGTCTCACGCGCCAGCAGCCCTTGCGCATTCTTCAGATGCGGCGCGTCGATCATGCGCCCGTCCAGCGAAAGGACGCCCGCGCCCGGATTCGCCGCGAACAGATCGACCACCCGCCTGGCATGCGCGATCTCTTGCGGGCTGGGCGTGAAGGCCGCGTTGATCACCGGTACCTGCGCCGGGTGGATCGCCATCATACCCGTGAACCCGTCGCGTCGCCCGCGCGCGGCATAGGCGGCCAGGCCCTCCAGATCGCGGAAATCGGGATACACCGTCTCGATCGCCGCGACGCCTGCGGCATGCGCGCCGAATAGGGTCAGCGACCGGGCGAGCTGATAGGGCGCGGTGTAGCCGCCGTCCGCCTCCCGCGCTGCGCTCGCGCCGATCGCGGCGGGCAGGTCCTCCGCCCCCCAGGTCAGCCCGGCAAGGTGCCGCGCCACCGATGCGTAGCTGCCGAGTTGAAAGATCGCCGCCGCCGTCTCGGTCGCGACCGGCAGGATGGGCAGCGCCGCACGCGCAACCAGCGCCGCGATCGAGTCCGGACCTTGCGCCTTGGGCAGCATCAGCCCGTCGGGCGCGGACGCCAGGATCGCGGCCAGATCATCGTCGATCATCCCCGAATCGAGCGGATTGACGCGCACGAACAGGTGCGGGCGGTCAGCGGGTGCATCGCGCAGGAACGCCGCCACCGCCTCGCGCGCCGCCCCCTTGGCGGAGAGCGCGACCGAATCCTCCAGGTCGAGGATCAGCGCATCGGCCCCGAGCCCCAGCGCCTTCACCATCCGTGCGGGCCGGTCGCCCGGCACGAACAGCAGCGAGCGCAGCCTCATGCCCGCTCCGCCAGCTTGCGCTCCCATGCCAGCGCGTCGCGAACGATGGTGTCGAGATCGTCGCGCTGAGGACGCCATGGCAGCGTGGCAAGGATGGCGCTGTTGTCCGCGACCAGTTCGGGCGGGTCGCCCGGCCGGCGCGGTCCCATCCGCCGATCCAGTTTCATGTTGGTGACCCGGTCGACGGCGTCGAGCACTTCGAGCACGGAGAAGCCCCGGCCGTACCCGCAGTTGAGTGTATGGCTCCGCGTCGGCTCGGCGATCAGCAATTCCAGTGCCGCGACATGCGCGGCGGCGAGGTCGGATACGTGGATATAGTCGCGCACCCCCGTACCGTCGCGGGTCGCGAAATCGGTGCCGAAGACGGACACATGCGGACGCTTGCCCGTCGCGGCCTCGGCGGCGATCTTGAGCAGGTGAGTCGCGCCTGCGGTCGACTGGCCCGACCGGCCCTGCGGATCCGCGCCCGCCACGTTGAAGTAACGCAGCGCGCAATAGTTCATCGGATGCGCCGCGGCGACATCGCGCAGCATCGCTTCGGTCATCAGCTTGGACATGCCGTACGGGTTGATGGGTATGGTCGGATCGCCCTCCGCGACCGGGACCTTCTCGGGCGTGCCATAGGTGGCGGCCGTGGACGAAAAGATGAAATGCGGCACGCCCGCCGCGACAGCACTCTCCAGCAGTGCGCGCGTCGCCACGGTGTTGTTGCCATAATATTTCAGCGGATCGCTGACCGATTCGGGCACCACGACCGAGCCGGCGAAGTGCATGATCGCACGCACCCCGTGTTCGCGCAGCAGGTCGGCGATGCGCGGATCGGCAACGTTCATCTCGACCAGCGTCGCCCGCGCGTCCACCGCCCAGGCAAAGCCGGTGACCAGATTGTCGACGACCACGACCTCGTGCCCCGCATCGAGCAGCGCCAGCACCGCGTGGCTGCCGATATAGCCGGCCCCGCCGGTCACCATCACCTTGCCGTTCAGCCCCATCGTCATCCTCCCTTTGCGCCTGCGTTAGCGGCTTCCTATCTCCGATGCCAAGGAGACGCAGATGACCGAACACGTAACGCTGGCGGGTGGTTGCTTCTGGTGCACGGAGGCCGTGTTCAAGGATGTGATCGGGGTTGAAACCGTCGAAAGCGGCTATATCGGCGGCCATGTGCCCAACCCGACCTACAAGGAGGTGTGCGGCGGCTCGACCGGCCATGCCGAGGCGATTCGTATCGGCTACGACGCGGATCAATTGAGCCTGGACGACCTGCTCGACATCTTCTTCGCGACGCACGACGCGACGCAGTTGAACCGTCAGGGCAACGACGTGGGCACCCAGTACCGCTCGGCGATGTTCCCGGCCTCGCCCGATCAGGAGGCCGCGATGCGCGCCGCGATCGAGCGCGCGAGCGCGACCTCGCCCAAGCCGATCGTCACCACCATCGAGCCGATGAGCACATGGTATAGCGCCGAGGGCTATCACCAGGATTACTGGGAAACCTCTGGCCGCTCCAATCCCTATTGCATGGCGGTGATCCCCCCCAAGCTGCAGAAGCTGCGCAAAAGCTTCGCGGCGCGGTCGAAGGCGGCGGCGGCTTAGCTCAGTCGCCACCCCGGCCTTGAGCCGGGGTCCCGCTTCTCTACACGCGTTGACGGTGAAGCGGGACCACGGATCAAGTCCGGGGTGACGGGTCTTCAGTGGTCGCTGCTCGCGACAGGCGGTCGTTGATCGCTTCCCCAATTCCGGTGTGGGGCACCGGCGCGACGGCGATGCACCTGGCGGACGACGCATCGGCGCGGTGGAGCGCGTCGAACAGGTGCGCGGCGGCTTCGATCAGGTCTCCGGTCGCGGACAGCGTATCATCGCCGGCGATTGGGCCGAAGCCGATCAGCCATTCGTCGGGATAGGCAGAGGTCGCGCCGAGTCGGAGCGGCTTGGCTGGCGCATAATGAGTGGCGAGCTGGCCGGGCGCGGTGACCGTACCCCCGCGAAGGCGGGGGTCCAGATCGGCCGGCAGAACTGGACTCCCGCCTTCGCGGGAGAACGGGCGTTGAACCATCTCCGCCGTCACCGGCCCCGGCCGCAAGATGCTTCGCCCATGGACGATCGTCGATTCGAGCCCCGCTGCGCACGCCCCGTCATCGATCACCAGCGGCACCGCCCCGCCCAGGCTCGCGACCACATGCGCCGCCCGCGTCGGGCTGATCCCGTTGCTCCGGTTCGCCGAAGGGGCAGCAACCGGGCACGCGCACGCCTCCAGCAGGGCGCGCATGGCGCGGTGCGCGGGCACGCGGACCGCGATCGTGGTGAGCCCCGCCGTCACCAGCGACGCGATGCCCGCATCGCCACGCAGCGGCAGGACCAATGTCAGCGGCCCGGGCCAGAACGCCGCCGCCAGCGCGCGCGCATCCGCGTCGAACACCGCCAGCCGCTCCGCCGCCGCGAGGTCGAGCACATGCACGATCAGCGGGTTGAAGCTCGGCCGTCCCTTCGCCGCATAGATGCGCGCGACCGCGCTCGCGTCGCGGGCGTCGGCGGCTAGGCCATAGACGGTTTCCGTCGCCACCGCGACGATGCCGCCACTGGCGATGATCCGTGTTGCCGCCGCGATGCTCGCTTCGCCATAGGGCATGACCTGTGGGGCTGGATCGGGCATCGCGCGGCGGTATAGCGGCCCGGACGCCAGGAGAGAATGATGCCCTTCACCCCCGCCACCGCCGAACAGCGTTTCGTGCTGGAGCATGTCGTCGGCCTGCCCGAAATCGCCGCCACCGAACGCTTCGCCGCCGCCAGCCCCGATGTGGTCGATGCCGTGCTGGAGGGCGCGGGCGATTTCGCGGCCGGCGAATGGGCACCGCTCGCCCGGACCGGCGACACGGTGGGGGCGAAATGGACGCCCGAAGGCGTGACGATGCCGGCCGGTTTCCCGCAAGCCTACCGCTCCTATGTCGAGGGCGGCTGGGGCACGATCGGCGCGCCCGAAAGCGCGGGCGGGCAGGGCCTGCCTTTCGTTCTCCAGGCCGCGGTGCTGGAGACGCTGGGTACGGCGAACATGGGGTTCGCGCTCTGCCCGACGCTGACCGTCGGCGCGATCGAGGCGCTGGACCATCATGGCAGCCCCGAACAGCAGGCGCTGTACCTGCCCAGGCTGGCGACCGGCGAATGGACCGGCACGATGAACCTGACCGAGCCACAGGCGGGCAGCGACGTCGGCGCGCTGCGCACCACCGCGACCCCGCGCGGCGACGGGACGTGGAACATCAAGGGCACCAAGATCTACATCTCGTTCGGCGACCACGACATGGCGGCCAACATCGTCCATCTCGTGCTGGCACGCACACCCGGTGCGCCGGCGGGATCGCGCGGCATCTCGCTGTTCCTCGTCCCCAAATACCGGCTGGAC
>DASVUT010000624.1:0-3971 GCA_036386955.1 Sphingomonas sp.
AAGCGCCGTCAGCCACCGCGCCGCGCCCGCACCGATCGACACCTGGGGCAGCGAGGGATCGAGCTTCGCGCCGCGTTCCCACCCGGCGATGGTCGCCTGCGCCTGGACGGCGGCGGTCGCCAGCGGTTGCGGCATGCGCAAGGCCTGATTGATCAGCGCATCGCCGAAGAAGGTCCAGTCATTGTCGGCCTGGCACCCGAAGGACGGCTTGTCGGCGGCGGACGCCGTCAGGATCGCGCTGGTGTCGGACGCCAGCACCGGCACGAACGCGCCAGAATAACACGCGCTGATCAGGAGCAGCCGGTTGGTGATGCCAAGCTGGGTCAGCATCGTCCACAACCGCGCCGGGCTGATCGCGCCATAGCCCTCGTCGCCGTCATTATAGACGATGCCGATCGGCGCGCCGTGGCTGGTGGTAAAGAGGACCAGCACGTCCTCGCGCGCGTCCATGCGTTCGGCGACGCGGGCGAGCACCGCGGCCAGGCTGTGCGGCGATCCCATCGCCAGCGGATCGCCCCCGCGCCCGTCGGCCCCCGCCAGCACGACCGTGCGCCCGGCCGCCCCGTACCGGCGCGACAGCACGCGCGCCGCCTCGCGTGCCTCGCGCGCGAAAACGGGATCGCTGTCGAACGCGACCGACACGACATAGGCATCGACGACGCCTGCGCGCTGCGGTCCCAGCTCCGCCAACGCGCGTTCCAGCCGGCGGTGATCCTCCAGCAGCGCCGCCGGGCTGCGGCCGCGTTCGATCGTCACGCCCTGATCAGCGAGCGTCGCGGCCTCCTGCGGGGAGGCGGTGCCGAGCAGCGGGGGCGGCTGGACGTGCGCGGGCGGCTGTTCGACCGCCTGCGCCCCGATCCCGGGGGTGGAGCCGCTGGCCAAGGAGGCGGCGGCGATCATCCACCAGTGTTTCATGCTCCATGTTGTCGGCACGCATGATGCCGGCGTCAAGCAAGCGGAACTTGGTCGGACCCTATCCGCTTGTCGGGGAACCCGTTGTTGAAGGACGCCCATGACCATCACGCTCAAGCCCATCGACCAGCAGGTCATTGTGATCACCGGTGCCAGTTCGGGCATTGGCCTGGTCACCGCCAAGAGTGCGGCGCGGGCGGGCGCGAAGGTGATGCTCGTCGCGCGGTCCGGTGACGCGCTGGCGCAGGCGGTGGCCGAGATCGAGGAGGGCGGCGGGACCGCGGCCTATCACGTCGCCGATGTCGGCGATGCGGGCGCGGTGCAGGCGGCCGCGGCAGAAACGATCGCAAAGTTCGGGCGGATCGACACCTGGGTGAACGACGCCGGCTCGGCGATCTTCGGCAAGGTGATCGACACGCCGCTGGACGAGCAGCACCAGATCTTCCGGACCAATTACTTCGGCGTCGTCCATGGCTGCGTCGCGGCGATCCCGCATCTGAAGAGCGGCGGCGCGCT
This sequence comes from Sphingomonas sp., assembly GCA_036386955.1. GTDB lineage: Bacteria > Pseudomonadota > Alphaproteobacteria > Sphingomonadales > Sphingomonadaceae > Sphingomonas. The sequence goes on from DASVUT010000624.1 coordinate 1,429, forward strand.
GATCACGGTCGGCAGCCTGGCATCGGACATGCCCGCGCCGCCGATGGGCATCTATTCGGCGACCAAGCACGCGGTGAAGGCCTATATCGCGGTGCTGCGCATGGAATTGGCGGCCGACGGCGTGCCGATCTCGGTCACGCTGGTGAAGCCATCGGGGATCGACACGCCGATCGGCCAGCATGCCAGCAACCATGGCAAGGACGGCGGCGGCGAGGCCGGCGAGGCGCTGATGCCGCCCCCCGCCTATGACCCGCAGATCGTCGCCGACGCGATCCTCGACTGCGCGGTCAATCCCCGGCGCGAGATCACGGTCGGCGGCGTGGGCCGCGCCGAAGTGCTGTTCTCGCAGCATTTCCCCGCGCTGTACGAATGGATCGCGCCACGCGGAGCCAAGGCCGCCTATTCGCCCACCAAGGCTCAGCCCAAGCCCAGCAACCTGTTCCGCGGCGCGAACGCCGGCCGCGAACGATCGGGCGAACGCCCACTGGCGCGCAAGACCAGCCTGTACACGGCCGCGGCGCTGCATCCGAAGGCGACGCTGGCGGTGGGGTTGGGCGGGTTGGCGGTGGCTGGGTTGACCCTTGTGAGCAGGCGATCGGCGCGAAAAGGATAGTTTTCATACCTGCATTGCGCTCTATCGGCGTTCGATGTTCGAGTTCGACCCCGCCATGCGTGCGACGAACGCCGCCAAGCATGGTATCGAATCCCTCGAGGCACAGGCGCTCTGGGACGACCCGAACCTGATCAGTCTGGGAGTCTTGAGCTATGACGGCGAAACGCGACATCTCTTCGTCGGCCGAATCGAGCGGCGGTGCTGGACAGCGGTCGTCACGTACCGCAGCGAACGCACCCGCATCATCTCCGTCCGCCGCGCCCGACGACCCGAGGAAGCAACCTGTGACGATCGCCGAATTTGACCGCATGTTCGATGACGGGGAGGACATCGATCATCTGATCGATTGGTCGGCGGCCGAACGTGTCAACGTGCCGAAGCGGGTCGATGTAGACATCCCGATCTGGATGGTGAAGCGGATCGATGCGCAAGCCAATCGCCGCGGGGTGACCCGGCAGGCGCTGATCAAGATGTGGCTGGCGGATCGATTAGACGCACTGGGGTAGGGCCTTTTCGGCTCAGCGACCTTATTCGGGTGTTCAGGCCGGCCGCGACGATTGTGCAAACGCCCGCTGGCGCGCGAGACGAGCCTGTACACGCGGCTGCGCTGCATCCTATAACGACGCTAGCGTGTGAGTTGGGTTAGGCAGGCTGGCGATGGCTGGGTTCTGGTCGGTGAGCCGGAAGCGGTAGCACGTTGTGCTTACGTGGTAGGGATGCTATGTTCGTGCCATGCAAACGTCGCTGCGCAAGATGGGCAATTCGGTCGGTCTGATCGTGCCCAAAGCCATGCTGAAGGAGCTCGGTGTCACGGCTGGGACGCCGATGGACGTGCATGTCGAGGCGGGTAAGGTGATCGCAACGCCGCTTGGGCATCCACGTGCGGGCTGGGCCGAGGCGGCAGAGGCGGTCGCCGCAGCCGAGGAAGACCCGGACGAGGCAGCATGGTGCGCGTTTGGCAACGATGGTGATGACGAGCTGACCTGGTGAAGCGCGGTGAGGTGTGGTTGGTCACGCTTGATCCGACCGTCGGCACGGAGATTACCAAGACGCGGCCGTGTTTGATCGTTTCTCCGGACGAGATGAACCGAGTCTTGCGTCGGGTCATCGTCGCGCCGCTGACGAGTGGTAGCCATCCCGCTCCGTTCAGGGTCGCCTCGACCCTGCGGGGCAAGCCAGGGTTGATCCTTCTCGATCAGATCAGAACGGTTGATCGCCAGCGGATTGTTAAGCGATTTGGGGAAGTCCCAGACACAACATTGAAGGAAACACTATCTGTTCTGAACGCCTTATTCACAGAATAGGTATGTCGGGCCATTATCAAGGATAGCGAAGGCGTGCTGAAATAGCCCTAGAGTTGCTCGAACCAGCTGCGATCTACAACAACCCGCTCCACTATTTCGGTGTGAACTCCCAGTTTTAATTCCTTAAGAAGCGTGCAGAGTTGATCGCCGTCGATCAGATCGATCGCGGGTGCGCCATCTCGAGTGGCTTCTCGGTTTGCATCAGCTGAGAAAGTTCCGGTAGTAATGATTAAACCTTTGTCGCTACGCCCGACCATGGCACCTCGAAAGTCTCGTACAGCACCTGCACCGACTGTGCCTTGATATCTCTTGCACTGAAACAATGTGATGAAGCTTAATAGTTTTAGACGCAGAACGCCGACGCCATCGATCCCGCCATCCCCTGATCGACCAGTCACTTCAACCTTTACAAAGCCAGCCTCACGCAAAAGCCGTTGCGACAGGCGTTCGAATGCGGCGGGTTCCATCGCGCGCATGGTCGCGAGAACTTGATCACGCCACGGTGCAATCTCGCTGTCACCATCATCTGGTTGGGGGCCCACTTCGTCCAGAGATTGTGATCCCGACTCTCGGCGGCGTCCATAAGTTGCTCGACGCACATCCGCCGGGACCGACAGAACTAGCTC
>DASVUT010000625.1:0-1755 GCA_036386955.1 Sphingomonas sp.
TCCACCGCCATCGCGGTCGCCTCGCCGCCGCCGATGCACAGGCTCGCCAGCCCGCGCTTGGCTCCGCGCGTTTCCAGCGCGGACAGCAGCGTCGCGAGCACGCGCGCGCCGCTGGCACCGATCGGGTGCCCCAGCGCGCAGGCGCCGCCGTGCACGTTGACCACGTCATGTGCGAGGCTGAGGTCGCGCATCGCTATCATCGCGACGACGGCGAAGGCTTCGTTAACCTCGAACAGGTCGACATCGCCCACACCCCAGTTCGCGCGCTCCAGCGCCTTCTGCATCGCGAACACGGGCGCGGTGGTGAAGCGCGACGGCTCGTGCGCGTGGCCAGCATGCGACACGATCCGCGCGAGCGGCGTCAGCCCCAGCCGCTCGGCGACGCTCGCCCGCGTCATCACCAGCGCCGCCGCCCCGTCGGAAATCGATGACGAATTGGCCGCGGTGATCGACCCTTCCTTCGCGAAGGCGGCCTTCAGCGTGGGGATCTTGGCGACGTCGCCCTTGGCCGGCTGTTCGTCGAGAGATACCGTGGTCGAGCCCTTGCGCCCAGCAACCTCGATGCTCACGATCTCGCGGTCGAAGCCGCCCCCGGTCTGCGCGGCCTGTGCCCGGGTCAGCGATGCGATCGCGTAATCGTCCATGGCGGCGCGGGTGAACTGATATTCGCGCGCGATATCCTCGGCGAAGGTGCCCATGGCGCGGCCGGGATCATAGGCGTCCTCCAGCCCGTCGAGCATCATGTGGTCCATCATCCGGTCGTGCCCGATCCGCGCGCCGCCGCGGTGCTTGGTCGACAGGTAAGGCGCGTTGGTCATGCTCTCCATCCCGCCCGCGATCAGCAGGTCGGACGATCCGGCCGCGAGCGCATCTGCGGCCATGATCGCGGCTTGCATCCCGGAACCGCACATCTTGTTGACGGTGGTCGCCTCGACATGCGTGCCGAGCCCGGCTCCGATCGCCGCCTGGCGCGCGGGTGCCTGTCCCAGCCCGGCCGACAGCACGCAGCCCATGTAGATGCGCTCGATCGCCGCGGCGTCGACGCCCGCCCGCTCGACCGCGCCGCGCACCGCCGCCGTGCCCAGCTCCACCGCGCTCGCCCCCGACAGCACGCCGGAGAACGACCCCATCGGGGTGCGGGCATAGGAGACGATGACGACGGGATCGGTGGCCATAACGAAAACTCCAAAGGCATGTTATTCCGGCACGCATTTACGGCGACCCCGGCGCGATTACAAATCCGCCGTCACGCGTTAGGGGGCACCATGGAAGACTTCATCACCCCCATCCGCTGGTTCGCCTCCATCTCGGGCATCATCGCCGCCGCGCTCGTCTCGCTCGACTGGGGGCGGCGTGACACCGGCTGGGCGATGGTGTTGTTCAGCGCGTCGGCGGTCGCCTGGATCACGGGGGCGGTCGTGATGAAGGACTGGGCGCTCGGCACGCAGAACGTGGTGCTGCTCGGGATCGATCTGCTCGGCGTCTACCGCTACCTGATCCGCGACCGCGACAAGCCCGCCGATGCCTGACGCATTGGCCGGCGCGGCGGGGTGGGCGCTGGCGCTGGGCATATTGGGGGCTTGCATCGGCAGCTTCATCGCGGCGCTGGTCGTGCGCTGGCCCGAGGACCGCTCGGTGGTCCACGGCCGCTCCGCCTGCGACGCGTGCGGAGCCCCGATCCGCGCGCGCGATCTGGTGCCTTTGCTGTCCGCCTGGCGGCTCGGGAACCGCTGCGCGGCCTGCCGTGCCGCCATC
>DASVUT010000626.1:0-5971 GCA_036386955.1 Sphingomonas sp.
GCCGGCCTGGTGGAACGCGCGCTGGTCGATCCCCGCCAGCCGCAGCATCGCCGACCGGGCACGCTCCATCCAGCGCAGGTAATTGGCGTGGTACACGACGCCCGACAGGTCGGTATCCTCGAAATACACGCGCACCGGAAACAGGTGCTCGGACCCGTCGAAGCGGCCCGCTGTCGGCTGGTCCGGATCGATCATCCCGGCAGCCGTTAACCTAGTGTGGCGGCACGCGAAACCCACTTGCGACACTGCCACGCCAACTTAAGATGAGCACGCAACAGGAGACCGCATGCCCGACCGTCCCACGACCGGCGTCACCGCCTATATCACCATCCGGGGCGGGCGCGGGCAGGAGGCGCTCGACTTCTACGCGGCCGCTTTCGCTGCCGACATCCGCGAACGCGGGGTGGCCGATGACGGGAAGCGGATCATGTTCGCCAGCCTCCAGATCAATGGCGGCTGGATCATGTTGTCCGATGAATTCCCCGAATGGTCGGGCCGGCACGAGCCTGAACCCCAAGGCGCGACGCTGCACCTGCAGGTGGCGGACGCCGATGGGTGGTTCGCGCGCGCGGTCGACGCGGGCGCGAGCGTGACGATGCCGCTGGACGACCAGTTCTGGGGCGACCGCTACGGCCAGATCGTCGATCCGTTCGGCCACCGCTGGTCGATCGGCGCGCCCGTTCAGGGAAGCTGAAAGATCGCCGGATCGACCTCCAGCCGCGGCGGCGGCGGCGCGGTGGGAACCGGAGCGGCGATCGCGATGATCGGACGCTGCCCCGATGCCCAGGCGTCAAAGGCCGCGTAGAAATCGGTGAACGGCCGATCGAGCCGCGCCAGCCGATCGGCCGCGAACGCCGGCAGGTCGGCGTCTGCCACGCCCGGCAGCAGCGCCAGCGTTTCCGCCGCCGCGGCGCAAAAGCCCCCATGCCCGACCGGCCGTGCGTAGAAATTGTACAGCCGCGTCATCGCGTCATCATATCCGTCGCGACCCGCCGGCGACGTACCCCACTGCGCCGCATAGCGCCGCTCGACCTGGACCAGCGCCGCGCGCCGCCCGGTCAGCATCGCATTGTACCCGGCGACCAGCGGATCGCCGCCGGCGCGGCACGCGAGAGCCGCGACATTGAGCGCGGCGCGCAGATGCCACGTCGCCGCATCGGGCGTCAGCGCGCGATTGGGCGTGGGGTATGAACCGCCGGGCAGCCGAGCAGGAATGCGCATGCCGGGATAGCCGCCCGCGGGCATGACGGGGGCGACGATCGTGGCGACAACCGGCGGCGGTGCGACGCCTACCACGGGGGCAGGTTTGGCGGCGCAGCCGGCCAGCACCACCGCCAGACCAATCGACGAGAACAGGGCACGCGTCATGACAATCCTCTCGCCCCCCGGCGCGACTCGTCATGGCGCGGCGATGGTTAAGGGCGGGTAAGGATATCCCTGGAAAGTCTCAGGCGGCGCGGCGTTCCAGCGCATGCGCGGCTTCCGCCATCAGCTCGGCGACGATCGCGGCGGTCGGTTCTTCCTTGGTCACCATGCCGACCGACTGGCCCGCCATGACCGACCCATGCTCGATATCGCCGTCGATCACCGCGCGGCGCAGCGCTCCAGCCCAATAATGTTCGATCTGCAACTGCGCCTCGGCCATGACGACCCGGCCTTCGTCCAGATGCCCCGCAACCTCGCGCTGCTTGGCGGTGAACAGCTCGCCGCCCGCGTTGCGCAGCGCCCGTACCGGGATCACCGGCAATCGCGGATCGAGCTGCACGCTGGCGACCGCGTCGCGGGCCGACGCGCGGATAAAGGCGCGTTTGAAATTGGCGTGCGCGATCGATTCGGTCGCGCACACGAACTTGGTGCCGAGCTGGACGCCCGCCGCGCCCATATCGAGATAGCCCGCGATCGCCTCGCCGCGACCGATCCCTCCCGCCACGAACACCGGCACCTGTTCGGCGACTTCCGGCAGGATCTCCTGCGCCAGCACGCTGGTCGATACCGGGCCGATATGCCCGCCTGCCTCCATGCCCTCGACCACCAGCGCGTCGACCCCTGAACGGATCAGCTTCTTGGCCAGCGCCAGCGCGGGCGCGAAACAGATGACCTTGGCCCCCGTCGCCTTGATCGCCTCGAGCGACCCCTTGGGCGGCAACCCGCCCGCCAGCACGACATGAGTGACGCCGTGGCGCCCGCATACATCGATCAGCGCGAACAGATCGGGGTGCATGGTGATCAGGTTGACGCCGAACGGCCTGGTGGTCAGCGCCTTGGTCGCGGCGATTTCGCGGTCGAGCAGCTCCACCGTCATCGCCCCGCACGCGATCACCCCGAACCCGCCCGCGTTGGAAATCGCGGCAACCAGGTTGCGTTCGCTGACCCACGACATCGCGCCGCCCATGATCGCGAACTCGGACCCCAGAAACGCCGCCCCGCGCGCCATGCGGCGGTGCAGGCGGTCTTGGCCCGTGGAGGAGGAGGAGGCGGAAACGAGCGTGTCGGTCATGCCCCCGCCATGCCCGCTATGCGTCCTCCGCGTCCAGCCCGTACGCGGTGTGGAGCACGCGGACCGCGAGTTCGGTTTCGTCCTCGTGGATCAGCACGCTGACCTTGATCTCGCTGGTCGAGATCGCCTGGATGTTGATCCCGCGCGCGCCCAAGGTCGTGAACATGCGGCTGGCGACGCCCGCATGGCTGCGCATGCCGACGCCCACCACCGACACCTTGGCGACGCGACTGTCATGGACCAGCGCGCCAAAGCCGATCTTCGCACGCGCCTGGTTCAACGCTTCCAGCGAGCGCGGCAGATCGGCGGCGGGCACTGTGAAGGTCACGTCGGTCGATCCCCCTCCGCGTTCCTTGCCGCCATGCGCGATGTTCTGGATGATCATGTCGACGTTGATGTCGGCATCGGCCAAAGGCTCGAAAATCGCCGCCACCGAGCCCGGCCGGTCGGGGACGGAGGTCAGCGTGATCTTGGCTTCGTTCTTGTCGTGCGCGATGCCCGTGATGAGCTGGCGTTCCATGGTGATCTCCTCTTCCCCGACGATCCCAAGTTCTTCTTCCCCGACGATCCCAAGCTCTTCTTCCCCGACGATCATGGTGCCGGGCAGGTCGGCGGCCATCGGCGCGTCGTCGCCGGTGAAGGACGACAGCACCTGCACCCGCACCCCTTCCTTCATCGCCAGCCCCACCGAGCGCGTCTGGAGCACCTTCGCGCCCACGCTCGCCAGCTCCAGCATCTCTTCATAGGTCACCTGCGCCAGCTTGCGCGCGCGCGGCACGATGCGCGGGTCGGTGGTATAAACGCCGTCGACATCGGTGTAGATGTCGCAGCGATCGGCGCGCATCGCCGCGGCCACCGCCACCGCGCTGGTATCCGAGCCGCCGCGCCCCAGCGTCGTCACCCGCCCGCCATCGGCCCGGCCCTGAAACCCCGGGATCACCGCGACGAACCCTTCCTCCAGCGAAGCGTCGAGCGCGGCGGTGTCGATCGCGCCGATCCGCGCGCTGCCATGCGCGTCCGATGTCTCGATCGGCAACTGCCAGCCAAGCCACGACCGCGCCGGCACGCCCGCCGCCTGCAGCGCGATGGCCAGCAATCCGCTCGTCACCTGTTCGCCCGACGATACCACCACATCATATTCGCGCGCGTCGTACAGCGCCGATGCTTCGCGGCAGAAGCCGACGAGCCGGTCGGTCTCCCCCGCCATCGCGGATACGACGACGGCCACCTGGTTGCCGGCGTCGACCTCGCGCTTCACGCGCCGCGCGACGCTGCGGATCCGCTCGATCCCGGCCATGGAGGTGCCGCCGAACTTCATCACGATGCGCGCCATGCGGGCTCTGCTGCTCCCTGGAGAAATCGACGGGTGTCGGTTCGGCGGGGGTCCTGATAGGAATGCGCGATGAGCGAGACAAGCACGATGACAGGGATCACGATCGACCCGCGTGAAGCGGCGCATTTCGATGCGCTGGCGGCCGCATGGTGGGATCCGCGCGGATCGTCGGCGATGCTGCACCGGCTCAACCCGCCACGCCTCGCCTATCTGCGCGAACAGGTCGATGCGCATTGGGGCGGGGACGCGGCCTCGTTCACCCCGCTGGCGGGCCGGACCGCGATCGATGTCGGCTGCGGCGCGGGGCTGGCGTGCGAACCGCTCGCCCGGCTCGGCGCGCGCGTCACCGGCGTCGATGCCGCTTCCGAAGCAATCGCGGTCGCGCGCGATCATGCGGCGGGCGCCGGGCTGGCGATCGATTACCGCACCGGCTCGGTCGAGGATCTGTCCGACCGGTTCGATCTCGTCACCTCGTTCGAGGTGATCGAGCATGCCAGCGATCAGCCCAGCTTCGTCCGCGGCCTGGCGCGCGCGCTCGCGCCCGGCGGGCTGCTGGTCATGTCGACGCCCAACCGCACCGCCTTTTCGCGTGCCGCGATGATCGGCGTGGCGGAGGGCACGGGGATGATCCCGCGCGGCACGCATGACTGGCACCGGTTCCTGACGCCGGAAGAACTGACGCACATGCTGGGCGACGCGGGCCTGCGCGTGATCGACGTGCGCGGGCTGACGCTTGGCGCGCGGGGCTTCACGCTCGGCGGATCGACCGCACTCAATTACCTGCTGACGGCGGTCCGTGCGTGACCGGTGGCGCGTCGCGGCGCTCGCGGTCGCGCTGGCGTCGCTGTCCTTCCTCCGCCCGGTCGATCATGACGAAAGCCAATATGTCGCCGCCGCGGTCCTGAGCGCGCACGGGCTGCTGCCGTACCGCGACTATGCCTATCTGCAGACCCCGCTTCAGCCCTTCCTCTTCGCGCCGGTCGCCTGGGCGGCGGGCGATTGGGCCTGGCCCGTGCTCCGGCTCGTCAATGCGCTGCTCGGCACGGTCGCGGTCGTCGCGACCGTCGCCGCCGCGCGCGCGGCCGGTGCGAGTGCGCGCATGGCCTGGATCGCCGGTGCGCTGTTCGCGACGTGCGACATCCTGCTGTTCAGCATCGGTACCGCGCGCAACGATGCGCTGCCCGCCGCCTGCCTCGCGGTGGCGCTCTGGCTCGCGGTCCTGAACGAAAGTGGCGCGACGCGCGCGCGGGCCGCAGCGATCGGCCTCCTATTCGCCGCCGCCGCCGCCGCCAAGATCAGCTATGCATTGCCCGCAGCGACCTATGGGATGCTCGCACTCCTTAGTGCGAAGCGGCGCCGGCCGTTCTGGGTAGCGATCGGTGCCTTGCCGATGCTGGCGTTCGTCGGCTGGACGGCTGCGCTCAGTCCGCTCGGCTTCTTCTTCGGCGCGATTGGCTTTCCCGCGGCCGCGCCGGCGGACTGGTACGCCGCACGGCCATGGAAGCTGTCGGGCGCGGGCAAGGCGCTCGACCTGCTCAAATTCCTGGCGCTCGGGCCGGCGCTCATTGCGATCGCCGCCCTATCCGCGCGGCGTGACCGCAGGCCTGTGCTGCTTCATTGGCTGCTGATCGCCGGCCTGGTTGCGGCACTGCTGCCGACCCCGACGTGGCGGCAGTATCTCCTGCCCTTGCTCCCACCGCTCTTCGTGTTGCTCGCCCTACGCTGGACATGCGCTCCGCCCAGCCGCTGCTGGCGGATCGCGACCGCAGTGTTCGTCGGCGCGGGCATTGCGCCCAGCGTCGCCGCGCTGGCGCAGGGGAATGCCATGCCGACCGCGATGGTGCAGGCGCGCGCGATCCGCACCGCGCTCGACCGCGAGCGCATCGATGCGCCCGTCGCGTCGCTGTCGCCTCAATTCGTCACGCTCGCCGGGCGGCTCCCCGATCCGCGCTTCGCCACCGGGCCGTTCGTGTTCCGCGGCCGCGCGATCGTATCACGGGGCCAGGAAACCCTGCTGACGGTCATTCCTCGCCGCCGCCTCGACCTGCTGCGGCGCGATCCACCCGCCGCGTTGCTGACCGGCGGCGAAGCGTGGACCGCCGGCGACGCCCGCCTCGACGCGCTGCTCGATCGCTGGGCCG
>DASVUT010000627.1:0-19787 GCA_036386955.1 Sphingomonas sp.
AAGGTGCCATGGCCAAAGGGGAGCAGGAAGGTCTTGGGCGCGCCCGACGACAAGACGCCACCGAGCGTGTCGATCCGGCCCGTGCGCTCATCCTCGACCGGATAACCTTCGCGCCGATCCTCGCGGCGCAGGTAGAAGACGAGGCCGACGAAGAACAGAACAAAGGCCCAGAACACCAGAAGGGCGACATCGAGGCCGGGGGTGAGGTCGGGGTGCATGCTGGTGCCTTTCAGATCGGAAATTCGCTGAGACCAATACGGGCGGACGGCGTGGGTGAGGGAACGCCATGCCCGCGGACCAGCGGTCCAAGCGTGACAAGCGTCCCCAAAAGCAGCAGAATTTCGATGGCATAGACAAAGGCGTAACCCGTGGTCGGCACCGCCAGTGTCGATCCCAGGCGCTGGTCGATCGCTGCCGCCGAAACAGCGTCGCGCGCAAAGGCGCCGATCACGATCGCCAGGCCCGCCGTCGTCGCCTGCACCGCGCCCCAAGCGCCCAGCGCGAGCCCGGAGCGGCCGCCCGCTTCATCCGCATTCGAGATCGCCATTATTGCGGTCAGCGTGCCAACGGAGAACAGCCCGGCACCCGCCCCGATGAAGATCGCGCCCGCGCCCAGCAGGGCAGGGGCGTGGAGCGGGCCGGCGAACATCACGCACAGGAATGCCAGGATGCCGCCGACGCCGCCGAAGCCCGCCAACCGGTGCGGATCGGCTCCGGTCGCCAATTGCCGTGCCGCCCAGACGAACCCGGCCAGCATGCCCATCGCCCACAAGGCGGTCAGCGATGTGGTCGCGCCGACCGACATCCCCAGGATCTGGCCGCCATAGGGTTCGAGCAGAACGTCCTGCATGCTGAACGCCGCCGTCCCCAGCCCGACCGCGACCAGCAGCCGCATCGTGCGCGGACGCGCGATGAACATCGCCCAGGCGTCGCGAAACGGTGGCTGCTCATCGCGCGGGGCGGTTGCCGACCGGTTGCGCGCCTCCTGTTTCCAGAGCGCGATCAGGTTCAATGCCATGGTCAGGACCGCGGCCGCCTGGATGATCTGCACCAGCTTGGTCGGCGTGAAATCGGTCAGCGCGCGGCCGATCGCGAGCGCGCTGACCATCATGCCAACGAGCAGCATGACGTACATGAGCGCCACGACGCGCGGGCGGGTTTCGTCGGTTGCCAGGTCGGTAGCCAAAGCCAGCCCGGCGGTCTGCGTCGTGTGCATGCCCGCGCCGACCAGCAGGAATGCGAGCGCCGCGCCGATCTGTCCCACGACCGCGGGTCCGTCACCGCCGCCCGTCATGACCAGCAAGGCAAAGGGCAGCAGTGCAAGGCCACCGAACTGCAACAGCGTGCCGAACCAGATATAGGGCACGCGCTTCCACCCGAGCACCGAGCGGTGCGTGTCCGACTTGAACCCGATCAGCGCGCGCAGCGGCGCGAACAGCAGTGGGAGCGACACCATCGCGGCGACGATCGACGCCGACATATGCAGCTCGACGATCATTACACGGTTCAGCGTGCCGGTCAGCAGCACCGCCGCCATTCCCACCGAAACCTGGAACAGCGACAGGCGCAGCAGCCGCCCGAGGGGCATTTCCTTGGTCGCGGCATCGGCGAACGGCAGAAAACGCGTTCCCATGCGGCTCCAGAAAAGGCCGGTTCTCAAGGCGGCGACCCGGTTCATGCCGGTTGCTGGCTTCCGGGGAACACTTCCAGCGCATGGCTGGTGTAGAAGCCGCTGGCGATCCGCGTCCCGCGCCCGATACGCGACGCCGGAATGGCACCCGCGATCAGTGTCCGCAGCAGGCGTTCGCGCACCGGCTCGATCGCGGGTGCGCGGTCGGACCGGGGGAACAGCTTGCCGACCGCGTGCATGATCACCAGCGGCTTGGTCGACGGCGCGAAGGTGAACAGCATCGATCCGCGTGTGCGGCCGGCCAGGCTCTGGACGACATTCACAATGTCGAACGCGTTGTAGTGGATCAGCGAGTCCATCGCGACGACGTGATCAAACGTTCCTAGCGAATAATCGAGCATGTCGCCGACTCGCCAGTCGATATCGAGCCCGGCGGGGGAGCGATCGCGCGCGACGTGAACGAGGCTGCCCGCGACGTCGATCGCCACCACACTCGCCCCGCGCCGTGCCGCTTCGACGGCCAGCGCGCCGGTGCCGCAGCCAGCATCGAGCAGGCGCAGGCCCGTCATATCGGCGGGCAGCCAGGACAGCAACGTGTCGCGCATCCGGTTGCGCCCCGCGCGCACCGTCGCGCGAATGCCACTGACCGGCGCGTCGGAGGTCAACCGTTCCCAGGTCTTGGACGCGGTACGATCGAAATACGTCTCCAGCCGCCCACGGCGATCGTCATAGGTGGAGGAAGGAACGGCCGTCGCCATCATTCGAACCCCAGGAACTCGAAGATGTCGCGGTCCTTCATCGGTTGTGCGTCGAGCGGCTCGCAACCGGCCCACATCAGTGCGGCCAGCCGCTTATATTCGAGACAGGCGGCGTCGACTTCAGGCGTCGATTCCATCTCGAACAGCGTGCATTTCTTCAGCCGCGAACGGCGGATGGCGTCGAGATCGGGGAAATGGGCGAGGCGCTTCAGGCCGGTCGCCTCGTTGAACCTGTCGATCTCGTCGGTTGCCGCCGATCGGTTGGCGATGACGCCTGCCATGCGGACATCGTAATTCTTGGACTTCGCCTTGATCGCCGCGACGATCCTGTTCATCGCGAAGATGCTGTCGAAGTCGTTCGCGGCGACGACCAGGGCCTGGTCGGCATGCTGCAACGGCGCGGCGAACCCACCGCACACGACATCGCCGAGCACATCGAAGATCACGACATCGGTATCTTCGAGCAGATGGTGCTGCTTGAGCAGCTTGACCGTCTGCCCGACGACATAGCCACCGCAGCCGGTGCCCGCGGGAGGGCCGCCGGCCTCGACGCACATGACGCCATTATAGCCTTCGAACATGTAATCTTCGGGGCGCAGCTCCTCGCCGTGGAAATCGACGGTCTCGAGGATGTCGATCACCGTCGGCATCAGCTTCTTGGTGAGCGTGAACGTGCTGTCATGCTTGGGATCGCAGCCGATCTGGAGCACCCGCTTGCCGAGCAGCGAGAAGGCGGCGGACAGGTTCGACGAGGTCGTCGACTTGCCGATCCCGCCCTTGCCGTACACCGCGAACACCTTGGCGGTGCCGATACGGTCTTTGGGGTCGAGCGCCACCTGGACGGAGCCTTCGCCGTCTAGTCCGCGTGTCTGAGGATCGAACAGAGCCATGTCGGAATTCCTTATGCCGCTACTGCGGTGATGCCTTCGAGGCGGTCTTCAAGTTCATCGCTGGCCGCGTGCAGGGCGGCCAGAGTTGCGGCGTCGGGTGCCCAGAACTGGCGATCGCTCGCCTCGATCAGGCGGTTGGCGACGCGCGCCGATGCCTTGGGGTTGAGGCTGGCGAGCCGCTCGCGCATCTCGGCGTCCAGCACGAACGTTTCGCTGATCCGCTGATAGATCCATGGCGAAACTTCGCCCGTCGTCGCCGACCAGCCCAAGGTGTTGGTGACGTGCGACTCGATGTTGCGAACGCCTTCGAACCCGTGCTTCAGCATGCCTTCGTACCAGACGGGGTTCAGCATCCGCGTGCGAGTCTCCAGATCGACCTGTTCGGACAGGGTGCGGACCTTCGTCGCGCCCTGCGTCGCGTCGACGATATAGATCGGCGCGGCGCTGCCCTTGGCACGCGTGATCGAGCGGCTGATGCCGCCGAGCGCGTCGACATAATGGTCGATGTCGGTGACGCCGAGTTCGACCGAGTCGAGGTTCTGATAGGCGAGATCGACGCCGGCAAGCGCGGTCTTGAACAACTCCGCCTGGCGGGCGGGCTGGCCGCTGCGACCATAGGCGTAACCCTTTTGCCGCTCGAACACTTCGGCGATCTCGTCGGGGTCGGTCCATGCGCCATCGTCGATGAGCATGTTGACGTTCGCGCCGTAAGACCCTTCGGCATTGGAGAAGACGCGCAGCGCGGCGGTTTCCAAGTCGCAGTCATGCTTGGCGGCATGGGACAGGCTGTGCTTGCGGACGAAATTCTGGTCCAGCGGCTCATCGGCGCTCGCGGCGAGCCAGGCCGCCTCGGCGATCATCCGCGTCTGCAAGGGCAGGAGATCGCGAAAAATGCCGGACAGCGTCACGATCACGTCGATCCGCGGGCGGCCCAGCTCGGCGAGCGGCACCAGTTCGGCACCGCTGAGCCGGCCATAGCCGTCGAACCGCGGCCGTGCGCCGATCAGCGCCAGCGCCTGCGCGATCTGGATCCCTTCGGATTTCAGATTGTCGGTGCCCCACAACACCATCGCCAGCGTTTCAGGGAAATCGGCGGTCGCGGTGTGGCGGGCGATCAGCTGGTTGGCCTGACGGCTGCCCTCCGCCATCGCGAAGGTGCCCGGGATACGGAACGGGTCGAAACCGTGGATGTTGCGCCCTGTCGGCAACACCTTGGGATTGCGCAACACATCGCCGCCGGGCGCCGGCCGCACGAAGCCGGCGTCCAGTGCGTGGATCAACGCGTCGAGTTCCTGGTTCGCCGTGGGCAGGTCCGCATCGGCACCGGCGGCGATCATCTGCGACCGCGTTTCGTCCGACATCGCCGCGCCCAGCACGTGCAGCCCGTTGGGAATCAGTTCGCGTTCGAGTTCGTACAGGCGGGCGGACAAAGGGGTGATGTCCCAGGCCTCGTCACCGACGATCACCGGGGTCCAGGTTCCGACAGTCGCGGGCGCACGCTTGGGCGCGAGATCGAGGGTTTCGGCCGATGCGCGGATCATCGGTTCCAGAGCCGTGCGTTCGTCGGCGGACGGCGACGATCGCCAACGCTCCAGCAACGCCTTGAGGTCATTCAGCCCCTTGTAGAGCCCTGCCTGCGCGAGCGGCGGCGTCAGATAGCTGACCAGGGTCGCGCCCGAGCGGCGCTTGGCGATCAGCCCTTCCGAGGGATTGTTGGCGGCGTAGAGATAGATGTTGGGCAGGTCGCCGATCAGCCGTTCGGGCCAGCAATCGCCGCTCATCCCAGCCTGTTTGCCGGGCATGAATTCGAGCGCCCCGTGGGTGCCGAAGTGCAGCACCGCGTCCGCGGCGAAATCCTCGCGCAGCCAGCGATAAAAGGCGCTGAACGCATGGGTGGGGGTGAAGCGGCCTTCGAACAGCAACCGCATGGGGTCGCCTTCATAGCCAAAGGCGGGCTGGATGCCGACGAACACCTGGCCGAACTGCGCACCCAGCACATGGATGGTGCCACCGTCGCTCTGCTGCTTTCCAGGAGCAGGGCCCCATTGCGCCTCGATCTGGGCCAGATGCGGTTCGCGGCGGACGTGGTCGTCGGCGGGGATGCGGGCGTGGACGTTGGCGTCGGCACCATAGCGCGCCGCGTTGCCGGTCAGCACTGCTTCGCGCAGGGCATCAACATCGATGGGAACATCGACCGTATAGCCCCCGGCGGACAGCTTCGTCAGCGTGGCGTGGAGCGATTCCCAGACCGCCAGGTGCGCTGCCGTGCCCGTCGCGCCGGCATTGGGTGGGAAGTTGAACAGAACCACCGCGAGCTTGCGCGTGGCGCGCTCCGACCGGCGCAACGCGATGATCTTGGCGACCTTGCCCGCAAGCGCCTCGGCCCGCTCGGGACAGGATTGCATCTCGCGCGTGAGGCTCGCGCCTGGGAAGGTGCAGCGTCGCGCGCAGCCGGTGCAGGCTTCCCCCGATCCGTCCGCGCGACCGCCGAACACGCTTGGCAGGACCGCGCCGTCGAGTTCGGGGATCGCGACCATCATCGTGGCCTCGATCGGCAACAGGCCCTGCCGGCTGGCACCCCATTGCTGGAGCGACTGGAACTCGATCGGATGCGCCGCGACATAGGGCACATCGAGTTTCGCCAGGATCGCCTCGGCCGCTTCGGCGTCGTTATAGGCGGGGCCGCCGACTAGGCTGAACCCGGTCAGCGAAACGATCGCGTCGACCGTCGGCACGCCGTCCTTGAGGAAGAAGGCTTCGATCGCGGGGCGCGAGTCGAGGCCGCTGGCGAAGGCGGGGATGACCCGCAGCCCCTTGGCCTCCATCGCCGCGATCGCGCCGTCATAATGGCCGGTGTCGCGGCCCAGCAGATAGGAGCGCAGCATCAGCAGGCCGACGGTGCCGGTCGCACCCTTGGCCGTGGGCAGCGCATCCATCCGCTCCGCCATCCGGCCGATCATCCTGGGGTGGTACACGCCGACTTCGGGATATTCATGCGGCGGCTCGGCACGCTGGCGATGACCGGCGTAGCGGTTGGCGAGCGCGCGGATCATGCCGACGACATTGTCGTCGCTACCCGCCAGCCAATATTGCAGCGTCAGGAAATACGCGCGGACGTCCTGCGCCGTGCCCGGGATGAAGCGCAGCATCTTGGGCAGCCGGCGCAGCATCTTCATCTGTCCGGCACCCGACGACCCGCCCGGCTTGCCCGACCCACGAAGCTTCTTGAGCAAAGCCAGCGGGCCCTTGGCGGGCTTATCCATCCGGTAATCGCCCATCCGGGTCAGCTTCACGACCTCGCTGCCCGACATCAGCCCGACCATCGCGGCGCAGTGATCGCGCCGGCTGACCAGCGCCGGCAGGACGGCCTGGATGTGATCGTCGAGGAACAGCATCGTCGCGATCACGATGTCGCCGCGGCCGATGTCGGCGACGCATGCGTCCAGCGCGCCCGGGTTGCGCTCCCAATCGGCGGCGGCGTGGAAACCGATGGTGATGCCCGCCTTCTCCGTGGCGAACCGCGCGGCGGCGCGTTCGGCGGCACCGGCCAGGTGATTGTCCAGCGTGACGATGACGACGTGCAGGGGCGGGTTAGCGGGCATAATGCGCCTTCGCGTCATAGAGCGTGTCGAGGGTGATGCTGGCCAGCCCCTGTTCGGCGGCATATTTTTCGGTGTTCCGGCGCGCCTTGCCGCGCACGAAGAAGGGGATTTTGAGGAGTTCGCGCTGCGCCTCGGGGGACCAGCCGCCGGGCTCGTCCGTGTCCGTGTCGAGCGAAGTCGAAGCATCAAGCGCGGACGTCGGAACCGGAGTCTCGACTTCGCTGGAAATTGACGGTGGAGGCGCGGCCGGAGCCGCCGACCCATGGCCCAGATGGCTGGCACCGTGCGCGTCGGAGAACTCGAAATCGTCGCGGAACATCGTCAGCAGATGTTCCTCCAGCCCCATCACCAGCGGGTGGACCCAGGTGTCGAACAGGACGTTGGCACCCTCGAACCCCATCTGCGGGGAATAGCGCGCGGGGAAATCCTGGACATGGACCGGGGCCGAGATCACCGCGCAGGGAATGCGCAGCCGCTTGGCGATGTGGCGTTCCATCTGCGTGCCGAGCACGAGTTCGGGCTGCAGCGCCTGGATCGCGTCCTCGACCTCCAGATAATCGTCGGTGATCAGCGGCTCGACGCCGTACAGCTTGGCCGCGTCGCGCAGGTCGCGAGCGAATTCCCGGTTGTAGCAGCCCAGGCCGACAACCTCGAAGCCGAGTTCGTCGCGAGCGACGCGGGCGGACGCGATGGCATGCGTTGCATCGCCGAAGATGAAGACCCGCTTGCCGGTCAGATAGGTCGAATCGACCGACCGGCTCCACCAGGGCAGGTTCGACGTGTCGAGCGCGGCGGCGGCGTCGACCCCTGCGAGCGTGGCCACTTGCGTGATGAACTCGCGGGTCGCGGCGTGCCCGATGGGGACCGTGCGCACGGTCTTCTGGCCGAACGTCTTCTCGAGCCAGCGGCAGGCTGTGTCGGCGATCTCGGGGTAGAGGCAGATGTTGAAGTCGGCGTCGCCGAGCCGGGCGAGGTCCGCAGGACTCGCACCCAGCGGCGCGGTCACGTTCACGTCGATGCCGAGCGTGCCGAGCAGCCGGGTGATCTCGATCACGTCGTCGCGGTGGCGAAAGCCGAGCGCGGTAGGGCCGAGCAGATTGGCGCGGGGCTTCCTGTCAAGGCCGGCGCGCTCGGGACCCTGGGCTCCTGCCTTCGCAGGAGCACATAGCGTGCGGACTAACTGGTAGAAGGTCTCGGCGGCGCCCCAATTCTCCTTGCGCTGATAGCTTGGCAGCTCCAGCGGCACGACGGGGCAGGGCAGTCGCATCGCTTCGGCAAGCCCGGCCGGGTCGTCCTGGATCAGCTCGGCGGTGCAGGATGCGCCGACCAGCATCGCCTGCGGCTGGAACCGGGCATAGGCGTCGCGCGCCGCCTGCTGGAACAGCTCGGCGGTGTCCTTGCCCAAGTCGCGTGCCTGGAAGGTCGTGTAGGTGACCGGCGGGCGTTTGCCGCGCCGTTCGATCATGGTGAACAGCAGGTCGGCATAGGTGTCGCCCTGCGGCGCGTGGAGGACATAGTGCACGCCCTCCATCGCGGTCGCGACGCGCATCGCGCCTACGTGTGGGGGGCCTTCATAGGTCCAGATGGTCAGTTGCATCGGCTCAGACCTTCAGCACATCGCGCCGCCTGAGCGGTCGTGCGAAGAGTTCGGCGAGGTCGCCGGCCTGGTCGAACCCGTGGATCGGCGAGAACACCAGCTCGATCGCCCATTTGGTCGTCAGCCCTTCGGACTCGAGCGGGTTGGCGAGGCCCAGGCCACAGACGGTGAGGTCCGGCTTGGCGGCGCGGACGCGGTCGAGCTGCTTGTCGACGTCCTGGCCTTCGCTGATCACCGTATCGGACGGCAGCAGCGCAAGTTCCTGCGCCAGGTGGCGGCGGTGGAGATAGGGCGTACCGACCTCGACCGGGACCATGCCCAATTCGGTCGCGAGGAAGCGCGCCAGCGGGATTTCGAGCTGCGAATCGGGGAGGAAGGTGATGCGCTTGCCGTCGAGACGGCCGCGCGAATGCTCGATCGCGCGCTTGGCACGCTCGCGACCCGGCGCGATCACGCGGCGGAAATGCATCTCGTCGATGCCGAATGCGGTGGCGGCAGCGTGCAGCCAGTTGGTCGTGCCTTCCGCGCCGAACGGGAACAACGCGTCGAGTCGGGTGGCACCCCGGTCCTCCAGCATCCGCGCGGTTTCGCCGAGAAAGGGCTGAGCGAGCAGGAAGCGGGTGTTCGGCCCGACCGGCGGCATCGCGGCGGCGCGGCGCGCGGGGAAGGAATGAACCGTGCCGATGCCGAGTTCAGCGAACAGCCGCAGGAACTGATCCTCGACCACATCGGGCAGCGCGCCGACGATCATCAGGCTGGGCGCATCCGAGGTGTCGGCGGCTAGATCGGGGACAAGCGCGGCCAGGCACGCATCCTCGCCCTCGGTGAAGGTCGTCTCGATACCCGACCCCGAATAGTTGAGGATCTTGGTCGAGCCCGCATGCTTGACCGACAGGCGTGCGGCGGCGCGCGACAGGTCGAGCTTGATCACTTCTGACGGGCACGATCCGACCAGGAACAGCAACTTGATGTCGGGCCGCCGGGTAAGCAGCCGATCGACGACGCGGTCGAGCTCCTCGTTGCAATCGGCCATGCCCGCGAGGTCGCGTTCCTCGATGATCGCGGTCCCAAAGCGCGGCTCGGCGAACACCATCACGCCGGCGGCGGATTGCAGCAGATGCGCACATGTCCGCGAGCCGACGACGAGGAAGAAGGCGTCCTGCACCTTGCGGTGCAGCCAGATGATCCCGGTCAGCCCGCAAAAGACTTCGCGCTGCCCCCGCTCGCGCAGGACGGGTGCCGACTCGCATCCGCGGGAGGTGAGGGGCAGCGCCGGGCTCATCCTGCCACCGCCATCTGGGGCGCGGTGTTACCTTGCAGCCGGGCGGCGCGCAGCTTCAGCAGGAACTGGCCAGCGTTGATCGCATAGGTGGCATAAGCGGCCAGCGCGAGCAGCATGCGGGCGCGCTCCGTGCCGAAATCGCCGACCAACGCCACCAGATAGGCGGTGTGCAGCGCCAGCACGAGCATGCTGAACACGTCCTCCCAGAAAAAGGCGGGCACGAACAACCATTTGCCGAACACGACCTTTTCCCAGATCGAGCCGGTGATCATGATCGTATAAAGAGCGAGCGTCTTGACCACGATCGAGACGGTCGCGGCGAGCGCGCCTTCGCCGGTGGTAAGGTAGCGCAGCACCAACGCCAGGCTGATGAGGAAGATCAGGAACTGGACGGGAGCGAGGATGCCCTGAACAAGGGTCCAGCGCGTGGCATCGCGGCGGCGGCGCTGATCAGGCGTGTACAGCAGACCGGGGACGCCGTGTGTCGCTTCGGCGAAATTGGAGTCCTCCGCCCGCATGCCTGATGTCCCACCCTCTCTTCTCGTCTTAGGTGGAGAGTACGCCAAGCGGGCAGAGTGTCAATAAAATTTGACGTAAAAGAAAATGGACACATCTCGCATTCAGACATGTTTTGTCGATTGTCAGCGTAGGACAATAGGCATACGCTCCGATCCGCAGGAAGTTACGAAACGGTGACGCTGCAAATATTCGGGAACATCCCGATTAGGGTGGGAGGGCCGGTATGGCGTCGCTGGCGCGTATCGATAGCAGAGTTGCGCCGTTTAGTGGGGCAGGACTTGCCCGACGATTTAGTGCAGACACTCGCGGGC
This sequence comes from Sphingomonas sp., assembly GCA_036386955.1. Classification (GTDB taxonomy): domain Bacteria; phylum Pseudomonadota; class Alphaproteobacteria; order Sphingomonadales; family Sphingomonadaceae; genus Sphingomonas. Next base: position 10,590 of record DASVUT010000627.1, read on the forward strand.
CGAAGGCATTTCGCGCGCTTGCCGATGTCGATTACCAGCGGTCCATATCGAAACTGATCGAGAGCGAGATCATCCCCCGGCTCATGATCGCCCATGCCGTCGATACCCCGCTCCCCGCGGTCATGGGGATCGAGGCTCAAGAGATTACCGCGCTCGCGCCCATGGCCCTGGCGGTCGAGGCGGACGCCCTGCTTTTGCACATCGAAGCGATCCTGCAACGCGGTGTTACCGTCGACACGGTGATGGTGGACCTCCTGGCCCCGACCGCGCGTTTGCTGGGCGAATTTTGGGAGGATGACCTGTGCGACTTCGTCGAGGTCACGATGGGACTGTGGCGGTTGCAGGAGGTGGTGCACGAAATCGCCGCGCGTCATCCAGCGGATCGGCTTCTCGCGGCGGGTGGGCACCGCGCGCTGTTCGCGTCCATGCCCGGCGACCAGCACAATTTCGGCACGGTGGTGATCGACGAACTGTTTCGGCGCGATGGGTGGATGACCGACCGGATGAGCGGGGCGGAAACGCCCGATCTCGTCAGGCGCGTCGGCCAGGATTGGTTCGACCTGATCGGGTTGACCGTCAGTTGCGACGGCCATATCGCGACGCTCAAGTCCGTCATCGTAGCGTTGCGGAACGTATCCCGAAATCCACGGGTTTGCGTCATGGTGGGTGGACGGATTTTTTCAGCCGAACCTGAACTTGCGATGGAAGTCGGTGCCGATGGCACCGCCTGTGATGCCAGAAGCGCCTTGATCGTCGCCGCGGACCTTGTTCGCGTGCGGGCAGGGGAGGCCTTGATAGCGTAATGACCCTCTTTCTGCCGGAGTGCGACGATCGTCGATGAACAAGCATACGTCCCTGTCCCGAAACCTGGTCTTTTCCAGGCCCGACGTCATGCCGGGACAGCTGTCTGCGGGTGTTGCGGCCGCCTTGCTGGCGGCCGTCGGCGACGTGGCGTTCATCCTGTCGGCTGACGGTACGATCCTCGATGTCGCGGTGTCGCAGGGCGACCTCGCCAATCACGGCTTCGCCGATTGGGTGGGGGAGGCATGGCTGGCCACGGTGACGGTCGAAAGCGAGCCCAAGGTCAAGGAACTGCTCGCCGATGTAGGTCGACCGGACGCGCCGCCACGCTGGCGCCAGGTCAATCATCCAGCAGCGGGCGGTGACGTGCCGGTTCGCTATCTGGTGATGGCGCTCGGCACCGATCGGCTGATCGCAATCGGGCGCGACATGCGCGGTGCCGCCGCGATGCAGCAGCGTTTGTTGCAGACGCAGCAGTCGCTGGAACGCGACTATATCCGCCTGCGTCAGACCGAAACACGATATAGGATGCTATTCGACATGGCGTCCGAGCCCGTGTTGATCGTCGACGCCGAAACGCGCCGCATCCGCGAAGCCAACCCAGCCGCGCATCGCCTGCTCGACCTGGCCAATGGTGCCCTGATCGACACTCCGGTGCACGCCATAATCAATGCGGCCCAGCGGGACGATTTCATAGCGTACCTGGGTGCGGTGGAGGCGGCCGATGACGTGCCCGCGGTTACGCTGCCGCTGAGCGAGGGGCGCGGGGAAGCCGCGGTATCGGCGCAGCTGTTCCGCCAGGCGCGCCGATCGCTGTTGCTCGTGCGGGTCATCGCGTCGGCGGAGGCCGTATCGGGATATCACCAGCACGATGCCACGCTGGGCGAGGTGGTCGAGCGGATGCCGGACGCCTTCGTGCTGGTCGACAGCGACCTCAATATCATGACCGCCAATGCCGCGTTCGTGGACTTGGCGGAAATGCCGTCGATGGACCGGGTGACGGGTGCGCGGCTGGCGACCTGGCTCGGGCGGCCCGGCATCGACCTGGAACTCATCATCTCGCAACTGCGCGAGCATGGGTCGGTACGCAACGTCGCCACCATCCTGCGCGGGTCGGCAGGGGCGGAGGAGGAGATCGAGGTGTCGGGCGTGGTTGCGCCGATGGCCGATGGCGCATGCTACGGCTTCACCATCCGATCCGTCGGACGGCGCTTGCGCGATGCGCCGGCGATCGCGCGCGATGTGCCGCGCTCGGTCGAACAATTGACCGAACTCGTCGGGCGCATGTCGCTGAAGGAAATCGTGCGGGAATCGACCGACCTGATCGAGCGGCTCTGCATCGAGGCGGCATTGGCCTATACCTCCGACAACCGTGCATCCGCGGCGGAGATACTGGGGGTCAGCCGTCAGAGCCTGTATTCCAAGCTCCATCGGCACGGCCTTGGTAACCTGACACCCGGCGGCGAATAAGCACGCGGCGTCAATTTGGTTTGACGCCTCTGAGTGTCAGCCGTAGCTTTCACGCATGGACCAGTTGGCGGCATCCTCGAACGTGACGGCACCGCCAACACTCCGCGACACGCTGGAGCTGCTGAAGCCGATCACGTGGTTTCCGCCGATCTGGGCGTTCATGTGTGGGGTCATATCGTCGGGCGTGCCGATCGCCGATCGCTGGCCGTTTCTGATCGCGGGCGTGCTGCTGACCGGGCCGCTGGTCTGCGGCACGAGCCAGGCGGTCAACGACTGGTTTGACCGCCATGTCGATGCGATCAACCAGCCTGAACGGCCGATCCCGTCGGGGCGGATCGCTGGGCGATGGGGGCTGGCGATTGCGATCATCGGCACCGCTCTGTCGCTCGCTGTCTCGGCCCTGACCGGGCCGTGGGTGTTCGCCGCGACGTGCCTCGGGCTGCTGTGCGCCTGGGCCTACAGCGCGCCGCCATTCCGCTTCAAGACCAGCGGCATCGTCGGCCCGGCTGTCGTCGCCTTGACCTATGAAGGGCTGACCTGGTTCACTGGCGCAGCGGTGATGGCGGCCGCCCTGCCGTCGACGTCCGTGCTGATCATCCTGGCGCTGTATAGTTTTGGTGCTCACGGCATCATGACGCTCAACGACTTCAAGGCGGTGGAGGGTGACCGCGCGACAGGCTTGCGCTCCTTGCCGGTCGTGCTGGGCGTCGATCGCGCCGCGCGGGTCGCGTGCGTGGTGATGGCGGCACCGCAGGTTGTCGTGGTCACGTTGCTCGCGCTGTGGGGCCATATAGTGGTCGCAACGGTCGTCGCCGCGTTGCTGGCCACGCAGTTGATGCTGATGCGCCGGCTGCTCAGCGATCCGCGCGCGCACACGCCCTGGTACAATGCGACCGGCACGACGGCCTATGTGCTGGGCATGCTCGCCTCGGCGTTCGGACTGGGCGGAGTGATAGGCTTGTGAAGCCGCTGGGGTGGTTCGGCATCGTCCGGCTGGGATTGGTGCAAAGCGCGATCGGCGCCATCGTCATGCTGGCGACCTCGCTCCTCAACCGGGTCATGGTGGTCGAATATGCGCTGCCCGCGGCGCTGCCTGCCGGGCTGGTCGCATGGCACTACGCGGTCCAGCTGTCGCGCCCGGCCTGGGGCCATCGATCGGATCGCGGCCGTCGCCGCACGCCCTGGATCGTGTTCGGCATGGCCGTGCTGGCGTCGGGTGCCGTGCTTGCGGTGGGATCGCTCGAGCTGCTGGCCGCACGCTCCCTCTGGGGTTTCGTGCTGGCCACGCTCGCATTCACGCTGATCGGCATCGGCGTCGGCGCGGCGGGCACCTCGCTCCTCGCCTTGCTCGCCACGCGAGTCGCCCCCGAACGGCGCGCGGCGGCGGCGGCGATCACCTGGATCATGATGATCGCGGGCATCGTCGTGACGGCGGGTGTCGCGGGATCGTTCATCGATCCGTTTTCGCTGCACCGGCTGACGATCGTCGCCACGATGGTCGCGGTTGCGGCGCTGCTGGTGTCGTTCGTGGCGGTGTGGCGGATCGAGGGTACCGCTCAGCCGTTGCGTGACGCGCCACCAGCGCCTCCGCCGCCGCTTCTGGAGGCCTTGCGCGACACATGGGCCGATGCGGCGGCGCGCCGGTTCACGATCTTCGTCTTTCTGTCGATGCTCGCTTATTCGATGCAGGACTTGATCCTGGAGCCCTTTGCCGGCCTGCTCTTCGCCCTCACGCCCGGGCAATCGACGCAATTGTCGGGCCTGCAGCACGCCGGCGTCCTCGCCGGGATGATCGTGGTCGGTGTCGGCGGAAGCGCTTTCGGCGCGCGGGGGCAGGGGCGCGGCGGCGGACTGCAACGCTGGATCGTCGGCGGATGCGCCGGGTCCGCGGTGGCGCTAGGCGGTCTGGCGGTGGCGGCGCGGGTCGGGCCCGGTTGGCCGTTGTCCGCCAATATCGCGCTGCTAGGCTTTGCCAATGGCGTGTTCGCGGTTGCCGCGATCGGGTCGATGATGACGCTAGCGAGCGCGGACAAGGGGCGTGAGGGCACGCGCATGGGTCTGTGGGGCGCGGCGCAGGCGATCGCGTTCGGGCTGGGCGGATTGACCGGGGCGGTCGGGGTGGACCTGGGTCGCGCGTTGACGGGATCGACGGCCGAGACCTTTACCGTCGTGTTCGGGGTCGAGGCGCTGCTGTTCCTCGCCGCCGCGTCGCTGGCTTTGCGCAGCGTCGCCAGGCCCGCGGCCGCGTGGCCGGTCAGGGGGAAGCCCGCGTGACCAGATATGACTGCGTCGTCGTCGGCGGCGGACCCGCAGGGGCGACGGCGGCGGATGACCTGGCGGCGTCGGGGCGCAGCGTCCTGCTGCTCGACCGCGCGGGCCGGATCAAGCCATGCGGCGGCGCAATCCCGCCGCGATTGATCCGCGATTTCGCGATCCCCGATCATCTGATCGTCGGCCGTGCGACGCTCGCGCGCATGATCGGGCCGTCCGACGAGGCCGTCGATATGCCCGTCGATCCAAAGGACGGCACCGGGTTCGTCGGCATGGTCGACCGCGAGACCTTCGACGAATGGCTCCGCGCGCGCGCCGCAGCCGGTGGCGCGGCGCGATCGACGGGCAGTTTCGACCGCATCGAGCGGGAAGCGGATGGCACGGCAGTGGTGGTCTATACCGACGAGCGCGGCGGGCCCGAACGCCGTGTTCGCGCCCGGTGCGTGATCGGTGCCGATGGCGCACGGTCGCGAGTCGCGCAAACGACGCTGAGCGGTTCCGAGAAGATGCCGTGCGTGTTCGCCTATCACGAGGTGATCCGATCGCCCGGCACGGAGGCGGTGGCATTGCCCGGCGAGCCGAACGCGCTCGCCTTCGACCGCAAGCGTTGCGACGTGTTCTACCAGGGCACGCTGTCTCCCGATTTCTATGCCTGGGTGTTCCCGCACGGCGACACGACCAGTGTCGGCGTGGGCAGCGCCGAAAAAGGCTTTCCGTTGCGCGATGCGGTCCGGCGGCTGCGCGCGCGCGAAGGGCTTGGCGGGTGCGAGACGGTCCGATCCGAAGGCGCACCGATCCCTCTCAAACCCTTGCGCCGCTGGGACAATGGCCGCGACGTGCTGGTCACGGGCGACGCCGCCGGGGTGGTCGCCCCGGCATCGGGCGAGGGCATTTACTACGCAATGGTCGCCGGACGGGAAGCGGCGACCGCGGTCAACGCATTCCTGCTGTCGGGCAACCCCAAGGCACTACGCGGCGCCCGTCGCGCCTTCATGCGCGAGCATGGACGAGTGTTTCAGATCCTTGGGATCATGCAGTATTTCTGGTATCGTAACGATCGGCGGCGGGAGCGTTTTGTGACGATGTGCAAGGACCGTGACGTCCAGAATCTGATCTGGCCGGCCTATATGAACAAGAAGCTGGTGTATGCCCGGCCGCTTGCCTATGTCCGGATCTTCTTCAAGGATCTACGCCACTTGCTGCAAACGGCGGGTTGAGCGCAGCATGAGCCGCGCATGGGCGTTCCCCATTCTGATCGCCGCCGTCCTGGCTATGATCGTTGCCGTCATGGGCGCGACGATCACCGAGATCGGCCCCTGGTATCGCAGCCTGAGCCAACCGCGATGGGCTCCGCCCGAAGCCGCGTATGGCGTTGCCTGGACCATCATCTTCGCCTTGACGGGGATCGCCGGGGTGACCGGCTGGCTTGCCATGGACCGCTGGCGCGATCGCGAATGGCTGCTTGGCATGTTCGCGCTGAACGGCTTTCTCAACATCGTGTGGAGCTTGCTGTTCTTCCGCTTCCACCGGCCTGATTGGGCGCTGATCGAAGTGGTGTTCTTGTGGCTGTCGGTCGCGGCGTTGATCGTCCTCATCTGGCGCCGGTCGATGACTGGGGCGGTGCTGCTGGTCCCGTATCTCATCTGGGTGACGTTCGCGGGCTATCTCAACATGACCATCGTCAAGCTGAACGGGCCGTTCCCCTGAACATCGGCAAGCGAATGGGCGCGTGATGAACTGGCTGTTCGCCAGCGGCCATGCCGTCGATATCGTGCTGGCGGTGATCGCGGTCGAGCTGGGGTGGCTGATCTGGTCCGGGTGGCGGCCGGTCGATGCGCTGTTGCGGCTGGGTCCCGGCGTCTTGATGCTGGTGGCGCTGAGGGCGGCGCTGGTCGACCTCGATTGGTATTGGATTTCGCTGCCGCTGGTTCTGTCGTTTCCGATCCATCTCGCCGATCTGGCGCGACGGTGAAACGGCCCGGCGGTTCGCACCGCCGGGCCGGTCGATCAGGCGTTGGTCTTGAGATAGGCGATCACGTCGGCGCGCTTTTGCGCATCCGGGATGCCTGGAAAGATCATCTTCGTGCCTGGCACGACCCGCTGCGGCTTTTCCAAATATTGGAACAGCTTATCCTCGGACCAGGTGATGCCGCTGTTCTTGTTCGCCGCCGAATAGGTGTAACCGGGGACAGTCCCGGCCGTACGGCCGACAACGGCGTGCAGCGTCGGGCCGATCTTGTTCTGGCCGGGCGCGACGGCGTGGCAGGTCTGGCAGGTCACGAAGGCGGTTTTGCCCTTGGCTGCGTCGCCGGTGTAGCTGGCGTACTTCATGCCATCGAGCGTGTCCGTGTTGTCGGGCGGCGGTGCCCCGGCGGCAGCGGGTGCGGCGGCCGGTGTCCCTGCGGCGGGTGCGGCCGCGACATCGGTGGCTGGCGCGGCAGGCGCGGTTGCCTCAGTCGTTGCCGCGCCCGAGCTTCCTTCCTCCTTGGAACAGGCCGACAGTGTCAGTGCGGACACCGCGGCGCACAGCGCCAAGCGTGTCAAATGAACCGTAGATCCCCGATGCATCATATCGCTCTTCTCTCCTGCTGACCCGATTGAGGTTCTTAAAAGTCTACTGGCGGCAACGACTTGTCCAATCTTTTTGACGAGCCGTACCATCAAGCTCGAGATACATATCACTCACAACTTCGGTCCGGCAAGACAATGATTGGCGAAGGCGAACCGAAGTCAACGGAGTTCGGATAATCCCCGACGCGTTCCTGAGAAGCGGAGTTCGGCGCAAACCGACGCACATTTGAAAATGCCCTCGCCTGGATGCGTCCTCCTGCGGCGTCGAGCGTAACTGACGCTAGCGACTGCTTGGAGAAGAGCCTTGGTATTGGCGGCACGGTTGGCGTCCCTGCTCGCCACGATCGATTCCGCGACCCCCAGCTTCACCATGTTCGAGTTGTCCGACGGCGTTCGCCTGCTGGGGCCGCCGGTCGCGGGCGTAGCTGCGCTGCTGGTGATTGCGGGCACGATGCATCTGGAGGACGGCGCCGGCGGCACGATTGCGGTGGGTCCAGGAAGCCTGGCGCTGTTACCTTCGGACGTGCGCGCGGCGATCGTCGCCGACGCGGGGCACGCGACGGTCACGCTGGATGGCCGCCAATGCCTGATCCAGCGCGATGGCTGGCTGGTCGCCGATGCGACGCGGGGGCGGCCCGCCACCTTGATCGTCGCCGCCGCCCGGATCGCGGGGAGCACGGCGGATGCCCTATCCGGTCCGATGGTAACGCCGGTCAGCGGCTCAGACGTGGGAAAGCCGCTGGTGGCCTTGCTGAAGGCCGAATGCGCGCGCGGGGCGGCGGGGCATCCCGCACTCGCCATGTCGCTGATGACCGCGTGCGTCGTTCAAGGGCTGCGACAGGCGATGGCGGCGGCGCCGGACACCGAGCAGGCGGTTCATGGTGCCACCGGCAACCTCGTCGCGCGTGCCATCGCCGCCATTCGGGGCCGCCCCGCCGAACCGCACAGCGTCGACAGCCTTGCGGCGGTGGCGGGCATGAGTCGGTCGACCTTCATCCGGCATTTCCGCCGGGTGATGCGGATGAGCCCGCTGGAATATGTGCAGCGTGTGCGGCTGGACGAGGCGAAGGCGATCCTGGGTTCCACCGATCTGCCGATCAAGACGGTCGCGGCGAACACGGGGTTCGCGAGCCGTAGTCACTTTTCACGCCTGTTCCGCGCCGCCTATGGCAGCGATCCGTCGACCTATCGCCAGCAGCCGCCCGGGGACGAAGCCGCGGCCTGATCCGAACCGCACGTCCGGCGTGCCTGTACGGATCAATGATGCGCCCGATCCGATCATAAGAGGACACCTGAATGGCGGGTGCGGCCATGCGGTCCGCATCGACCACGAAGCATTTCTGCGGGTCGTTACGGCTGTTGACCGATACCTGCGCGGTGCTTTGGGGTGCCATTTCGCGTGTGGCGTCGGGAACGCGTTTCGCCTGTCGAGGGTTCTTGCTTCACGATCCACGCGGTCGTCAAAGCAGCGACTAACAACCACTTAGGAGATTATCATGGCAGGTCTTTCGAACATTTTCGGCGGTAGCGACGACAGCTCGAGCAGCAGCGATCAGGGGTCGTCGGGCAGCATCGTCACCGATCTGACGAGCACGGTCGGTCTGGGCGTCGACTCCTCGCAGTCGAACTACAACGAGGACGAGGACGGCAACATCTCGGCCCAGCAGAATGACAACAGCCTCGACTTCGACACCAGCACCGACGGGTTGCTGGGCGCGGTGGGTGATCAGTTCTCATCGAGCGACGAATCGACCTCGTAAGCCGAACGGTCCGGTGGGGCGGGTAGCACATGCCGCCCGCCCCTTCGGCATGATGGAAGATCGCGCATGCCCGTGGGCACCCTGATCCGCCCGGACAATCGGCTGCTCAGCTGGTCGACCGGCAATTTCAGCCTGTACGGCGCGCTCCCGACGGTCACGGTCGGGGCGGCGTCCGCCGTCGTGCCCGACAATCCTTTCGTCCAAATCCCCGTCGCGCACGCGAAGGTGCCTGATGCGGCCGATGCTGTGGCGCCGTCCGCCGCTGGCATCGAGCTAGCCGCCGTGCCCGATCAGGCACCGATTCCCCTATCCCCGATCGAGACAC
>DASVUT010000628.1:0-4469 GCA_036386955.1 Sphingomonas sp.
GCGACGGGATGACGACAAAGGCCAGGCACCCATGACCGAATGCCAGCAACGCCACGCGCGCACTCAGCCATTCGTCGCGCGCCGTCCACCGCGCCAGATAGATGGCGGGCACATGCGCGACCGCGAACACCGCCAGCACACCCCCGATCCAGCCGGGCCCTGCCCAGACCAAAGGCACCAGCGAGGAGAACACCGTGCCGTGTAGTCCGACCACGATCGGCAGCACGATCCAAAGCGGCTGGACGCGCGGAAACGCCAGGAACAGAACCGGCCCGAACAGGATTGCGCCGCCGATCCAGATGTCGGCGGGCAGGCCTTGCACCATCAGCACATCGCCCCCGTACCGCCACCAGCCGAGCTGGACCGCCAGCATGTGCATCGCAAAGACGGTGCCGACGCCGTACAGGAACGCGAACAGCGCCCCCACCAGCATCCGCCGCTCGCCCCGCCACCGCCACCCCAGCACCAACGCGGCGATTAGCGGTCCCAGGAACAAGGCCCAGCGTAGCGCCCAGAGCAGCGGCGCGGGCAGGTCCCACGCGATCATGCGACCACCAGCCGAACCAGCGGTTCGCGCACCCGACGCGGCACCCGCGTCTCGAACAGCTCGACGATCAGGAAAACGACCGGAAATCCCAACGCCAGGTACAGCGCCATGCCCGGCAGGGCGACGATCAGCACCAGTTGAATCATCGTGCCGACCCGCATCAGCAAGCCTTCGCGCGTGCGCGCCGCCGGCATCGCGGCGAGCAGCGCCAACAGGATCGCGGGCAGCAGGGCGGTAAACGGGAACGCCAGCAGCGGTGCCGGGTCGCCGCGTTGCACGGCGATGATCATCGCGCCCGCGCGCGCCGCGACGCAGCCGCCCATCGCCGCGATCACGCTGAAACGGAACAGGCGACGCAGGGCGAACATCGCTGGCGATCCTCCGGCGGATCGTTTAGCCGCGCAAGGGGTGCCGCGAAGTTAATCCCGATCAATGAACCTTGTTCGGCCCGCCGGGGTTCTCGCGATCATTGGCGGCGGCTATCCTGTCGGCCACCCTGACCCAAGGACCGAATATGACCGATCGCGCGCGACTGTCGTTCTACGATACCGTCCTGCGTCCCGATCCTTCGCGCACCGTGGTGCGCCCGTTCGAGCCCGGCTATCCTCACGGGTTCGACGGCGGCGCGACCCGGACGCAGGAAACGGTTGAAGCGATCCTCGCCTTGGATGACGCCGAGCTTGCCCGGCAGCTCCACGGCGTCACCGCCTCGCTCGACGAGAACCACCGCGACGTCGATGCGCTTCTGCTGCGCCGGTTCGACGATGCGGCCGACCGGATCGCCGGCGCCGACCGCGCCAGTGCGGAACAGCGGCGGCTGATCGGCGCGTATTTGAGCCAGGAATATGCCTATGAGGCCGCGGCGCTGTTCAACCCCAGTGCCGTGCCCCATCCCGATCAGTCGGGTGTTGCCGATGGCGCGATCCGCTTCGTCCTGTCGTTGCGCGGGATCGGCGAGGGCCATGTGTCTTCGGTGACGTTTCGCACGGGCGTCTGGACTCCTGGAGGGCTAGCCCGCGGTCATCTAGTGATCGATGATCCCAGCCCCGTGTCCGTTCCGCCGATTATCGAAGGATCGCCGAGCGGCAGTGCCGCCCGCCTGCTGTGCGGAGGCAGTCGATCGCTGTCCGAAACCGTCCTGTTTCCCGTCCTTCCCAGCCAGCGCCAAGGGATCGAAGACCTGCGGCTCGTGACCTTCGTCGAGGATGACGGCACGAGCACCTATCACGGCACCTTTACCGCCTTCAGCGGAGCCGAGGCGCGATCGGAACTGCTGAGTACGAACGATTTCAGCACGTTTACGATGCGGGCGCTGACCGGCGATGCGTCGGGAGGCAAGGGCATGGCGCTGTTCCCCCGCCGCGTGGACGGCCGCTACACCATGCTGGGACGGCAGGATGGCCGTACCATCTGGCTCCACCGTTCCGACGACCTTCTCGATTGGAATGGCGGGGCCAAGCTTGTCACCCCGCGGTACCCTTGGGAGTTCGTGCAGATGGGCAATTGCGGATCGCCCATCGAGATCGACGAAGGCTGGCTGGTCCTGACGCACGGTGTCGGGACTGTTCGCAATTATTGCATCGGCGCATGCTTGCTCGACCGGAACGATCCGTCGAAGCTGCTCGCGCGGACGCCGCGGCCCGTGCTCGCCCCGGCTCCGCACGAGCGGGACGGCTATGTGCCCAATGTCGTCTATAGCTGTGGTGCCATGGTGTCCGGGCGCGATTTGCTGCTGCCCTATGCCGTCGCCGACAGCTTCACCGCCTTCGCTGCGGCATCGGTGGACGACCTGCTGTCGGTCATGGAGTAGCGGGGAGAGCGTCGTCGAAGGGCGGGTTTGAAACGCGGGATACGCCGCCTTATCTCGCCGGTGTGATCAACATTCTATCTCAAACGATGGCGCTCGCCCTGGCCGCATTCGCGGTCCCCACGATGGCCCAGCCGGTGGGTGCGGATGCGGCCGCGTGCAGTGATGCGCAGGCTTCGGCCGTGCTGGTGCAGGTGGGCGGCCTGCGCAACGGCCAGGGCACCGTTCGCGTACAGGCCTATGGTCCGGACCCGGCGACTTTCCTGGCCAAGGGCAGATGGGTGCGCCGCGTGGAGGTGCCGCTGAACGGTCGCCGCGCGGTCGACGTGTGCCTGCGTTTGCCTGCAACCGGGCGGTATGCGGTCGCGGTGCGGCATGATGCCAATGCGAGTGGCAAGTCCGATTGGAGCGACGGTGGGGGCTTTTCGCGCAACCCCAAGCTGTCGCTGCTGCGGCTGAAGCCCAAGTTCGAGCAGTCGGCGATTGCGGTTGGGCGCGGCGTGACGCGGGTCGGGGTGGTAATGAATTACCGGCACGGACTGTCGATCGGGCCGGAGCGCGCCAACTGAAGATCGCCATTTACGACCTGGATCGCACGATCACGCGCGTGCCGACTTGGACCCCGTTCCTTTTGCACGCAGCCTGGTCGCTGGCCCCGTGGCGCCTGTCGCTTGTACCAGTCGCGGCCGGTGCTGCGATGCTCCACGCGGGCAGGTTGATCGATCGCAAGGCGTTGAAGCAGATCATGCACCGGTTGCTGATCGGCACGCGAACGCCCGGCGAGGTGGCACCCGTGGCCGCCCGCTTCGCCGCGCGCTACATCGCACGCCACGTCACCCCCGCCACCCGCGCGCGCATCGCCGCCGACCGAGACGCAGGCTACCGGATCGTGGTGGCGACGGCGGCGCACCGATTCTACGCCGCGCCGTTGCTGGCCATGCTAGGCGTCGACGACCTCGTCGCGACCGAGGCGGCGCTCGCCGACGGTCACATCACGCCGCGCATCGTCGGCGAGAATTGCTATGGTCGGCACAAGCACGCGATGATCGGGCGCTGGATGAGGGACCAAGGCATCGACCGCGCGAGCGCGCATGTGCGCTTTTATTCGGACCATCTGTCCGATCTGCCGACGTTCGACTGGGCCGACGAGGCCTATGCGGTCAATCCGCACGCGCCGCTGCGCCGGCTGGCCGCCATGCGCGGTTGGACCGTGCTGGACTGGCGGTAGCGGTCAGCCGCCGACGATCCGGCGGACCAGCACGAGATCGCCCGCCGTGTCGACATCGACCGCCGCCAGCCCGGCGGGGCTTTCGACCACCGCGGCATCGATCCCGGCAAGCCCGCCCAGATGCGCGATGGCCCGCGTCAGCGTCAGCTGCCCGAGCAGGTAGCGCACCAGCATCAGCGGCCCGAAGCGGCGTATGATCCGCCAGGGGCGCTTGCGATCCGCCTCCACCCGTTCCCACAAGGCCACGGCGGCGACGGCGCGCGGCGTGGCGAAGAAGAACAGGTTGCACCCTGACCAGTCTCCATCGGCGAAGCGCAGGTAGGTGCGGCGCGTGTCGGGCACCGCCGCCTCGATCGCGGCGCGCCGCGCCAGCATCACCGCCACATCGGCCTGCGCCGGCACACCGCCCAAAAAGGCGGTGACCCAGGCGGGATCGAGCAAAGCGTGATCGGCGGTGGTGACCAGCAACGGGGTACCGACTTGATCGATCGCCAAGCCGACGCTGCGGCTCGGTCCATCGGCGGCGGCGACGATGCCCAGTCCCAGAGCGGCCGCGGCCGCGTCGACGGCGGCATCATTGGTCGACACGATGATCCGCGTCAGCCCGGCACCGCGGAGCGCGGCAGCCACGCGCGCGAGCATCGACGCGCCGCCCACCTCGATCAGCGCCTTGTGCGGGACCCCGTTGGCGGACGCGAGCGGATCGACGCCACCACGCGACCCGGCCAAGATCAACGCGGCGGGTGACCGGCTCGTGTTCGCGTCAGGAACGGGCCGCACGCCAGACGCGCCACAGCACCGCTGGTGCCGCGAGCAGCGGGTGGCGTTCGCGCCACGGGGTCAGCGGGACGGGCACGCCGGTGTGCCGTTCGATCTTCCATGCGCCG
>DASVUT010000629.1:0-2108 GCA_036386955.1 Sphingomonas sp.
GAAGCGCCGCACGCGTTCGGTGACGGACAGGTCCTTGTTCACGCGCTCGATCGCCGCGCTGATCGCCGACCGGAAGGCGGGATCGTCCGCCAGCCGGGCGAAGTCGCAGCGTTTGGCGCCCCTGGCGCACCATTCCTGCACCCACTCGGGATCGGGCACGAGCAGCGCGACCATATAAGGCCGCCGGTCGCCCGCGATCATCGCCTGGACGATTTCGGGCTGGAGCGTGATCATCCCTTCGACCTTCTGCGGCGCGACATTGTCGCCCTTGTCGTTGATGATCAGGTCCTTCTTGCGATCGGTGATCCGAATGCGTCCGGCCTCGTCGAACTCGCCGATGTCGCCGGTGTGCAGCCAGCCATTTTGCAGCACACGCGCGGTTTCCGCTTCGTTGCGCCAGTAACCGTGCATCACCAGCTCGCCCCGGACCAGGATCTCGCCGTCGGCGGCGATCCGCACCTCGGTGGCGTCGAGCGGCGGGCCGACCGTGTCCATGCGGATGGTCGCGGACGGGCGGTTGCAGGATATGACCGGGCCGGCCTCGGTCTGGCCATAGCCTTGCAGGATCATGACGCCGATGCCCTGGAAGAAGCTGCCGACCTCCGGGTTGAGCGGCGCGCCGCCCGAGACCATCGCACGCAGCCGCCCGCCGAAACGCTGGGCGATCTTGGGCTTGAGCAGCCGCGAGACGGCCAACTGGATCGGCCGGTCGATCAGGCGCACGCGGCCCTCATATTCGCGCGCACCGATCTCCAGCGCCTTTCGCAGCAGAAACGCGCCGACGCCGCCCTGCTTCTCGACCCCCTTGCTGATCCGCGTGCGCAGCACCTCCAACAGGCGCGGCACCACGAACATCAATGTCGGGCGGACCTCCTGAATGTTCGACGCCAGCTTATCGAGTCCTTCGGCATAATAGATCTGCCCGCCCATGCCGATCGGCAGGAACTGACCGCCGCTATGCTCATAGGCGTGGCTGAGCGGCAGGAAAGACAGGAACACCTCTTCGCCCCAGCCCAGATCGTCGCGGATCGCCACGACGCAGCCATTGACGTTGTGCAGGATCGCGCCGTGATGCTGCCGCACGCCGCGCGGGGCTCCACCCGTGCCGCTGGTATAGATGATGCACGCAAGGTCGCTGCGCTGGAGGTCGATCGTCCGCGCGGTCGCGACCGGATCGGTCGGGTGGTCGGCGATCAGTTGATGCCAGCTATGGAAGTCGAACGACCCCGCCGGCGCGCGCATCTCCTCGATGCCGATCACCGTCTGGCCCTGGTTGGACCGCAGCACGGCCGGCAGCAGGACCTTGGCGAGCTTGGCCGACGACACGATGATCCCGCACGCGCCCGAATTCTCCAGGATGTGGAGGTGATCGCGTTCGGTGTTGGTGGTGTAAGTCGGCACGGTTACGCAGCCCGCGGCCATGATCGCCAGATCGCTGATGCACCATTCGGGGCGGTTTTCGGCCACCAGCATGATGCGGTCGCCGCGCTTCATGCCGATCGCGTTCAGCCCAGCCGCCAGGCTCGCGACCTGCCGCGCCGCCTCCGCCCAGCTCGTCGCCTGCCACGTGCCGCCTTGTTTGGCCCACAGGAAGGGCTTGTCCCCCTGTTCGGCGGCGCGCGTGAAGAACATCGCGACCAGGCTGGAAAAATGTTCAAACGGGCGCATCGGCCACTCCCTCATCCCCTTTTTCGTGCGGCTTATTCGTGCAGGTTATTCGGGCAGCGCGGTGCCCACCGAACGCGGGTCCGCCGCGCCGCGCCAGCCGGCCGCCGTCCGCTCCGCCGCATTGGCCTTCAATCCCAGTCGCGCGATGCCGATCTTGTGACCCATGACGGCCAGCGCGGGCACCATCGCCTCCAGCTTGGTGCCCTGTTCGGCAATCAGCCCGTCGCGGTTGAAGAAGATCAGCGGCTCGCCGATCGCGCCGCGCGCATCGAGCCCCCAATCGACATGCGCGACGATCGCCTTGGCGACCTGCATGATGATCGTGCGCCCGCCCGCGGCGCCGACGGTGAATACCGGCCGTCCGTCTGGGGCATAGACGATCGTCGGGGCCATCGACGACAGCGGTCGCTTGCCGCCCTGCACCCGGTTCGCCACGACCA
>DASVUT010000630.1:0-3283 GCA_036386955.1 Sphingomonas sp.
TCGCCCGACGAGATCTGCGGCCTGTTGTTCGGCACGCCCGACGTGATCGCCGCAGCGCATCCGTGCCGGAATTTCGCTACCGATCCGCGCGCGCGCTTCGAGATCGACCCGGCCCCGCTGCTGGCCGCCCACCGCGCCGCGCGGGCGGGCGGGGCACGCGTGATCGGTCATTACCACTCGCACCCGTCTGGCGCGCCGACGCCCTCGCTCACCGACGCCGCGTGCGCCGCCCCCGATGGCAGCCTGTGGCTCATCGCCGCTTCGGGCGAGGTCCGCGCCTGGCGCGCGGTGCCGCACGGCGCGCTGCACGGCCGGTTCGACCCGGTTGCCTTGCACGTCATCGCGGACCCGGCCACATAGGCCTGACAATCAGGGGAACTTCATGTCCGTCAGCCCGGTCGATTTTGCGAGCCTGCTCTGCTCGCGCCTGTGTCATGACCTGCTGTCGCCCGTCGGCGCGCTCAACAACGGCCTCGAACTGCTCGCCGACGAAACCGACCCCAAGATGCGCGAACGCTGCATGGACCTGCTCGCCGAAAGCGCGCGGACTTCGGCGAACAAGCTGAAGTTCTTCCGCCTGGCCTTCGGAGCGGCGGGTGGGTTCGGTGATCTGGTCGACACGCGCGAGGCGCAAGCCGCGGTGCAGGGCCTGCTCGCCGACAACAAGCGCATCACGCTGGGCTGGATGGTCGAGGCCGAGTCCGTCCCCAAGCCCGCGATCAAGATCCTCCTCAACCTGTGCCTGATCGCCGCCGAGGCGCTGGCCCGCGGCGGTCAGCTGGATATCGGCGGTGAAGAGAATGGCGGCCAGCTCGAGATCGTGGTCAAGGTGGAGGGCCAACGGATCGTGCTCGACTCCGAGATCCGCCGCACCCTGACCGACGGGGCCGGGGAGGAGCCGGTGACCCCGCGCACCGCCGCGGCCTATCTCGTCCACGCCTTGGCGGCGGAGGCGGGCGGATCGGTGCTGGTCTCCGAACCGGCCGAGGGCGTCATGATCTTCGGCGCGGCGATCCCGGCGCGGTGATTTCGCCGCTTCCGTCCGTGCTGAGCCAAGTCGAAGCATAGATGCAGACACCGACCCATGCCCTTCGACTTGGCTCAGGGCGAACGGATGGGAAAACCCCCCCTTAACCAATCACCGTCCATGACCCGCCCATGGACGACCTGCTGCAGGAATTCATCGCCGAAACACGCGAAACGCTCGAAGCGCTCGCCGGCGAGATCGTCGTGTGGGAAGCCGATCCCACCGACCGTGCCCGGCTCGACGCGATCTTCCGCTTCGTTCACACGGTCAAGGGAAGCTGCGGCTTCCTCGATCTCCCCCGCCTCAGCCGGCTGAGCCACGCTGCGGAGGACGCGCTGGCGCAGGTGCGCGACGGCGCCCGCACCCCCGATCTCGCGCTCGTCAACGCGGTACTCGCGGTGGTCGACCGCATTGGCGAGGTCGTGGAGGCGATCGACGCGGGCACCGCGCTCGACGACTCCGCCGAAGACCTGCTGATCGCAGCCCTCGCCGAGGACGCCCGTCCCGCCAGCCATGTCGCCAGCACCGCGCCGCGCGCCGCCACGCGCAGCGTCCGCCTGTCGGTCGACCTGCTCGACCGGATGATGAGCGGCATGTCCGATCTGGTGCTGGCACGCAACGAACTCGCCCGTCGTCTGCGCGACGACGACGTCGAGCCGGCCGTGGAGGCCTCGCTCGAACGCCTGTCGCAAACGCTGGCGGAGATGCGCGACACCGTCACGCGCACGCGCATGCAGAAGATCGACGCGCTGTTCGCGGCGCTGCCCCGGATGCTGCGCGACACCGCGGCCGAATGCGGCAAGCATGTCCAGCTCACCATCGACGGTGCCGATGTCGAACTCGACCGCGAGATGATCGAGCTGTTGCGCGATCCGCTGGTCCACATCATCCGCAATTCGGTCGATCACGGGCTGGAGAGCCCCGACGCCCGCCGCCGCGCGGGCAAGCCGGAGGCCGGGCACCTGCTGGTGAGCGCGCGTCAGTCGGGCAACCAGATCCTGATCGAGATCGCCGACGACGGGCAGGGGATCGACGTCGACCGCGTCGGGGCCAAGGCCGTGGCGCAAGGGATCTGCACCGCGGCCGAGCTGGCGCGCATGACGCCCGCCGAGCGGCTTGACCTGATCTTCGCCCCCGGCCTGTCGAGCCGCGACACGGTGACCGCCGTGTCGGGCCGCGGCGTCGGCATGGACGTGGTGCGCTCCAACATCGAACAGACCGGCGGCCGCGTCGTGCTCGCGAACCGGCCGGGGCAGGGGCTGACCATCGTCATCCACGTGCCGCTCACCCTCTCGATCATCTCCACCATCGTCGTCGCGGTCGGGGATCACCGCTTCGCCCTGCCGCGCCAGTCGGTCGAGGAAATCGTCCGCGCGCACGGTGCGGGGGTCCGCATCGACCATGTGGGCGAACGCACGGTCGTGACGGTGCGCGATCGGCGTTTGCCGCTCGTCAATCTGGGCCCGCTGCTGAAGATCGGCGGCGACAGCCCGCGCGTGATCGCGGTCGTCGCGACACGTGAGGGCGATTACGCGCTCGGGCTGGACGACGTGCTCGATACCGAGGAACTGGTGGTGAAGCCCGCCGCGCCGCCGGTGATGGCGACCGGCCTGTACGCCGGGCAGACCCTGCCCGACAGCGGCCTGCCGATGTTGCTGCTCGACGGGGCGGGGGTCGCCGCGGCGGCCGGGCTCCGCTTCGCGCCCGTGGTGGCGCAGGTGGAGCCGAACGCAGCGGCCGAACGCCCCGGAACGCCGGCCCTGCTCTTCGTCGATGTCGACGGTCGTCGCCGCGCCATCGCGCTTGCCGCCATCGACCGCGTCGAACAGGTCGCGGCGGGCGATATCTGCTGGTCCGCGGGCCGCCTGCGCCTGACGACCGGCGGCGCGACCATCCCTTTGCACACCGCGGCTCCGCTGGGTGAGGCCACGCAGATCACCCTGCTCCGCCTGACCGATGGCGATGCCGAGATCGGCTATGTCGTGACCGAGCCGGTCGAGATCGTCGCCCTGCCGCCGATCGCCCCGGCGTCGGGCGTGGGCGGCACGATCGCGGGCGTCGTCGTGATCGAGGGCGAGCAGGTCGAGGTGGTCGACGTGTTCGCCTTGTTCGCGGATGCCGCCGCGCCGGCGTCGGCGGGGCGTCCGCTCTGCCTTCTGGCCGCCGATGATGGCTGGATGGATCATTTCCTTCGCCCCGCGATCGAAGCCGCTGGCTATCGCTGCGCGACCACGCTCGCGCCGGGCGAAACGCCCG
>DASVUT010000631.1:0-1841 GCA_036386955.1 Sphingomonas sp.
GCGGCTGCCGACAGCGGGCCGCTCAAGGGCATCCTCGCTTATACCGACGAGCCGCTGGTTTCGATCGATCTCAACCACAATCCGGCGAGCTCGACGATCGACAGCCTCGAGACGGCGGTGATCGGCGGCAAGCTGGTGCGCGTCGTCAGCTGGTACGACAATGAATGGGGGTTTTCGAACCGCATGGTCGACACCGCCGCGGCGATGGCGAAGCTGATCTGACTTCCACGATCCGGATCGGAACGAACGGCATGACGCGACGCTTCAAGACGCTGGACGACATGGGCGACATCGCGGGCAAGCGCGTACTGGTGCGCGAGGACCTGAACGTGCCCATGGCCGACGGCGTGGTCACAGACGACACCCGGCTGCGCGCAACGATCGCCACGGTAACCGAACTGGCTGACCGGGGCGCGATCGTGCTGGTGCTCGCGCATTTTGGACGGCCCAAGGGACAGCGCGATCCCAACCAGTCGCTGGCTCTTCTGACAAAGCCTTATGAGGCGGTGCTGGGCCGATCGGTGCGGTTCGTCGACTGGGACGGGGCAGCGGACGCGGCGGCGATGCTGCAGCCGGGCGACATCGCCGTGCTGGAGAATACGCGCTTCTTCGCGGGCGAGGAGACGAACGACCCGACCGTGGTCGAGCGGATGGCGGTGCTTGGCGACCTGTACGTAAACGACGCATTCTCCGCCGCGCACCGGGCGCATGCGTCCACCGCGGGGCTCGCCCGCCGCCTGCCCGCCTTTGCCGGGCGCGCGATGGAACGCGAACTGGATGCGCTCGACGCGGCGCTCGGCGCGCCCGAGCATCCGGTCGCGGCGGTGGTCGGCGGTGCCAAGGTCTCCAGCAAACTCGACGTGCTAAGCCATCTTGTCACCCAGGTTGATCACCTGATCATAGGCGGCGGCATGGCCAACACCTTTCTGGCCGCCCGCGGCGTGAACGTCGGCAAGTCGTTATGCGAGCACGACCTGACGGCCACCGCCGACGCGATCCTGGATGCGGCGGAGCGGGCCGGCTGTACCGTGCACCTGCCTTATGACGTCGTCGTTGCCACGGAGTTCCGCGCCAACCCCGTGACGCGGACGGTGAATGTCCATGAGGTCGCCTTGGACGAGATGATCCTGGATGTCGGCCCGGCCGCGGTGGAAGCGCTGGGCGATGTGCTGAAGACCTGTCGAACCCTGGTGTGGAACGGCCCACTCGGCGCATTCGAGACGCCGCCGTTCGACATTGCGACGGTGGCACTGGCGCGCACGGCCGCGGCGCTGACCGTGGGTGGGTCGCTGGTGTCGGTCGCAGGCGGCGGCGATACGGTCGCCGCACTCAACCATGCAGGCGTGGCGGCGGACTTCAGCTTCGTCTCGACGGCGGGCGGCGCGTTCCTGGAATGGATGGAAGGGCGCGAACTGCCGGGAGTGGCTGCGTTGACTGTTTCGAACGTGAACTCGGATCTCGGCTCACTTTAAACCAGTTCATCGATGATCGAGCGGGTAGATGTGGGCAAGTTGATGCGGCTCGCTGCTTGCATCGATCCGGTCCGCCTCGGGCCTGACCGGTCGATGATCGACGCGGTCTACCTGCCCTTCGCCAGTAGCTCGATCCCTAGCCAGCCGCCATCGTCGTCGCTAACAGCCACAGCAATTGATTGGAACAGGATCAGACCATGACGCCTATCGTGAAGGCCATTCTCGACAAATATGAAGCCACCAGTCCGGCGGTGAAGGCGAACCTTGCGCGAGTACTGATGCATGGCAAGCTGGGCGGAACGGGCAAGCTGGTGATCCTGCCCGTGGATCAGGGGTTCGAGCATGGACCCGCGCGGTCATTCGCGATCA
>DASVUT010000632.1:0-6436 GCA_036386955.1 Sphingomonas sp.
GAATGCCGCCCGCGACGCCCAGTTCGGCCTCGGCGAAATAGAGCATGGGGGAGGAGCCGAGGCCGATCCGGACGACGTCGATCCCGCTGGCGGTCAGGCCCTCGACCAGCGCCGCCTCCAGCATGGGCGACGACAGGCGTCCGTCGCACCCGACCACGACCCGCGTTCCTCCGGTCTTGCGGACGCGGGTGGCGAAGCTGCGCCCCACCGCCCGCGCGTCATCGGGGCCGAGCTTCGCGCCCACGGGCCCGCGAATGTCGTATTCACGCAGGATTCCGGGATCGAAGCGGTGCGTCACCCGCCGCGGGGGAGCAGCAGGTCGCGGGCGGCGTTCAGCGCGCGGGTCTGTTCCGCCGATCCGCCGCGATCGGGATGGGCATCGGCGATGAGGCGCCGGTGCGCGGCGCGAATGGCGTCCGCGTCGGCCCCCGCCGGAACGCCCAGCACTCTGCGCGCGGCGCGTTCGGGGTTCGGCTTGGCCTTGGCCCTGGTCAGCAGCGTCCACGCGATCCAGATCACGACCGCGGCGACGATCCACTTCATGCCGCGAACTGCGGCACGGCCGAGGTCGGGACAGGATCGGGCAGCGACAGCGCCGCCATCATCTCGCGCAGTTCCTGCCGCGCGGCGACATGGGACAGGCCCATCGCGCCGAACGCCTTGGAATCGATCATCGTCAGCCCGGACGGGAACATCTCGCGGTAGATCACGCGCTCGCCAAGCCCCGGAATGACACGGAAACCCACCCGCTTGGACAGCTGGATCAGCGCGTCCGAGACGCGGCGCATGTTGCGCGCCTCGATATGCTGCAACCGGTTGCGCAGCACGACCCAGTCGATCGTCGTGCCGTCGGCGCGGGCACGCTGCTTGCGGGCGTCCCAGATCAGTTCGGAGTAGAAGGACGGACGCACGACCTGATAGGTTTCGGGGTGAACCTGTCCGATCAGATCGAAATCGACGAAACTGTCGTTCATCGGCGTGACGAGCGTGTTGGCGAGCGTCGCGGCGGTGCGCGCGAAGGGATCGTCGCGGCCGGGCGTGTCGACGACGAGGTAATCGACATCCTGCGACAGGGTGAACCACAGATCCTCGAACCGCGCCTCCGTCGTGCCGTCATGCGTGGCATGGACGGGCATCGGCAAATCCTGGCCCGTGCGGCGGATCGTGTCGGCGCGGTTGTCCAGATAGCGGCCGACGGTGCGCTGGCGGTGATCCAGGTCGAAGCACGCGACGCGCGCGCCACGATGCGCGAGCGCGATGGCGACGTGGACGGCGGTGGTCGATTTGCCGGTGCCGCCCTTTTCGTTGGCGAAGACGATGATGTGGGGCGTTCCCGCCACGGGCGAATTCCTTGAATGACTGATCGCCCCTTTATAGATGCGCCGGGGCGATTGGGCGAGGGGATTGGGGTGGATACCGTTCGAGAACTGGACGCCTTGCGCGCCGCGGTCGCCGCGTGGCGGGCGGAGGGGCATGATGTCGCGCTGGTCCCGACCATGGGCGCGCTGCACGCGGGGCACCTGGCGCTGGTCGAGGCGGCGCGGCGCGGCGGCACCCGCGTCGTCGCGTCGATCTTCGTCAACCCCAGGCAGTTCGGCGCGGGCGAGGACCTGAACCGCTATCCGCGCCGCGAGCTGGCGGACGCCCGGATGCTGGAGGAGGCGGGGTGCGACCTGCTCTGGGCACCCAGCGCGGCCACGATGTACCCGGATGGCTTTGGGACCAATATCGCGGTGCGCGGCGTGTCGGACCATTTCGATGGTGCGGCGCGGCCGGGGCATTTCGATGGCGTAGCGACTGTGGTCACCAAGCTGTTCAACCAGGTCCGCCCCGACCGCGCCTATTTCGGCGAGAAGGATTGGCAGCAGCTTGCCGTCATCCGCCGGCTGGTCACCGACCTCGACCTGGCGATCGAGATCGTCGGCGTGCCGACGCAGCGCGACGATGACGGCCTCGCGCTGTCGTCGCGCAATGCGTATCTCGACGCGGACGAGCGCGCCCGTGCTGTGGTGCTGCCCCGCACGCTGGGCCTGGCGGCACGGGCGATCGGGCGCGGGGAGCCGGTGGAGGCGGTGCTGGCCCAGGCGCGCGCGGCGCTGACGGCGGCGGGCTTCGCGGTCGATTATGTCGATCTGGCCGATGCCGAGACGATCGCGCCGGGTCCGGCCCCGGATCGCCCTCGTCGGCTGCTCGCGGCGGCGCGGATGGGGACGACCCGGCTGCTCGACAATATCGCAGTGGAAGAGGGTTAACCGCGTTAACCATTTGGTGACGGCTGCTCCGGTAACCCTGCCCCTTAGCGAGAAGCTTTTTGGGGGGCTTGGTCATGGGCAACAGCCTGAACAGTGCACGATTTCTGATCGACAGCCGGTTGGCCGATGCGGGCCGCGGCGATCCCGACGCCTGTTTCGATCTGGGCATCTGTTATCAGACCGGTACGTCGGGTGTCGGCGTCGACCTGGTCGAGGCGCATAAATGGTTCAACCTGGCCGCGGTCAGCGGGCTGCACGCCGCGCATGACGCGCGCGCCGAAGTCGCCTGCGACATGACCGCGCGCGAGATCGCCGCCGCTCAAGCCGCGGCGCGTGCCTGGATGGGCATGACGCGGATGCGGGCTGCGTGACATTAAGTCCTCCCCGGAACGGGGAGGTGGCGCGTAGCGACGGAGGGGTCCCACCTTCCGACGGATATCGCCTCTTGGTGGCGTGGGCCCCCTCCACCATTTGCTGAAGAAGCAAATGGTCCCCCTCCCCGTGCCGGGGAGGATTTCAGGTTTTCGCGACCTTCTTCGCTGCGGGCTTCTTCGTGGCCGCCTTCTTCGCCGGTGCCGCCTTCTTGGTCGCCGCCTTCTTCGCCGCCGGCTTCTTTCCCTTGGCCGGCGGTGCCGCCGCGGCGCGTGCGTCGATCAGCGATGCGGCTTCCTCCAGCGTCAGCTGATCGGGCGTGACCGACTTGGGCAGCGTCGCGTTGGTCGTGCCGTCGGTGACATAGGCACCGTAGCGCCCCTCCATCAGCTTCAGCTCCAGCTCGGTGCGCGGATGCCGGCCCAGTTCCTTGAGCGGCGGACGCGCGGCACCGCGCTGCGGCCGGCCGCCACCCGCGGCAGCCTCGGCGAGCTTGACGACCGCCGCGTTCATGCCCGTTTCGAACACGTCCGCGGTCGATTGCAGCCGGGCATATTTGCCGGCGTGCTTCAGATAAGGGCCATATTGGCCGATGGCGGCGATGATCGGCTCGCCGGTTTCGGGGTGCATGCCGACGGTGCGCGGCAGGCTGAGCAGCTTGAGCGCCATTTCCAGGTCGAGTTCGCCCCCCAATGACTGAACAAGATCCTTGGGGATCGACGCGCGCTTGGCGTCCTTGCCTTCGCCAAGCTGGATATAGGGGCCGAACCGACCCGACTTGCGCTCGATCTCCAGCCCGGTGACGGGGTCCTTGCCCATCTGCACCGGGCCGGTGTCCTCGCCCGCACTGCCCCCGGCCTGCGCGAAGCGGCGGGTGTATTTGCAGGTCGGATAATTGGCGCAGGCGACGAACGCGCCGAACTTGCCGCCGCGAAGCGCCAGCCGCCCTTCGCCGCAATTGGGGCACAGGCGCGGATCACCGCCATCGGCGCGCTCGGGGAACAGGTAATCGCCCAGGAACAGGTCGAGCTCGGCCGTGATGGCGGAAGGCTGCTGCTCCATGACATCGGCGGTCAGCGGCTTGAAGTCGCGCCAGAACGCCTCCAGCACCGATTGCCACTGCGCCCGGCCGCCCGATACGTCGTCGAGCTCTTCCTCGAGCCCGGCGGTGTAATCGAACCCGACATAGCGTTCAAAGAAGCGTTCGAGGAAAGCCGTGACCAGCCGGCCGCTTTCCTCCGCGAAGAAGCGGTTCTTCTCGATCCGCACATATTCGCGGTCCTTCAGCGTCTTGATGATCGACGCATAGGTCGACGGGCGGCCAATGCCGAGCTCCTCCATCCGCTTGACCAGCGACGCCTCCGAGAAGCGCGGCGGCGGCTGGGTGAAATGCTGTTCCGCATCCACGCCCTTCTTGGCCGGCGCATCGCCTTCGCGCATGCGGGGCAGGCGGCGCGCATCTTCGGACTCGGAATCATCCGAGCCTTCCTCGTACAGCGCCAGATAGCCCGGGAAGAGCACGACCTGTCCGGTCGCGCGCAACACCTGTCGCCCGGTGCCGTCGGCCAGGTCGACGGTGGTCCGCTCCATCCGCGCCGACGCCATCTGGCTGGCCAGCGCGCGCTTCCAGATCAGGTCGTACAGCCGTGCATGATCGCCGCCGCCGACCTTATCCATGCCGAAATCGGTCGGGCGGATCGCCTCATGCGCTTCCTGCGCGTTCTTGGCCTTGGCGGTATAATGACGTGGCTTGTCGGGGACATAGCTCGCGTCGTAGCGATCGGCGACCGCGAGGCGCGCGGCCGAGATCGCGCTGCCGTCCATCTGCACGCCGTCGGTGCGCATATAGGTGATCGCGCCGTCCTCGTAGAGGCCTTGCGCGATCCGCATCGTGTGATCGGCCGAAAAGCCCAGCTTGCGTGAAGCCTCCTGCTGCAGCGTCGAGGTGGTGAAGGGCGGGGGCGGATTGCGCGTCGCGGGCTTGGTCTCGACCGACTGGACCGAGAACCGGCCCTCCTCGACCGCGGCCTTGGCCTTCAGCGCGTCGGCTTCGTTGCCGATCGACAGCCGGTCGAGCTTCTTGCCGTCCCATTGGATGAGCCGCGCGGTGAACGGCGTGCCGTCCTGCTCCATGCGCGCGGTGACCGACCAATACTCCTGCGCGCGGAACGCCTCGATCTCGCGTTCGCGCTGCACGATCAGGCGCAGCGCCACCGATTGCACGCGCCCGGCCGACTTGGCACCAGGAAGCTTGCGCCACAGCACCGGCGACAGCGTGAACCCGACGAGGTAATCGAGCGCACGCCTGGCGCGATAGGCATCGATCAGGTCGGTATCGAGTTCGCGCGGGGCCTTCATCGCGGCCAGGATCGCGGGCTTCGTGATCGCGTTGAACGTGACGCGCTGCACGTCCTTGGGCAGCGCCTTTCGCGCGCGCAGCACCTCCTGCACGTGCCAGGAGATCGCCTCCCCCTCGCGATCGGGGTCGGTCGCCAGGATCAGGCGATCGGCGGTCTTGGACAGGTCGGCGATGGCTTTCAGCTGCTTGGCCTTGTCCGCGTAATTCTCCCATTCCATCGCGAAGCCCTCATCGGGGTTCACCGATCCGTCCTTGGGCGGCAGATCGCGGACATGGCCATAGGAAGCGAGGACGCGAAAATCGGCCCCGAGATACTTCTCGATGGTTTTGGCCTTGGCAGGCGATTCGACGATGACGAGCTGCATGGTTGAGAAAACGTCCTTACGTGTACGCGCGAGGATGGGGAGGGGTAGATAGGGGCGTCAAGCGGCCGCGACGTTGACGGCCTGCCATGACTTGATTTGTGCACACCCGTGACTAACCTTGTGCTATGAACGCGATGATCGATACGCTGAAGGTGGCCAAGGCGTTCGAGGAAGCAGGCTTCGTCAAGGCGCAAGCCGAGACGCTGTCCATCACCATCGCCGAGGCGACGAGCGCGTCGCGCGAGGATTTGGTCACCAAGGAGTTTCTGCGCGCCGAACTCGCGCTTGTGCGGGCCGAGATGGCGGGCCTGAAGAACGACCTGGTTCGGTGGATGCTTGGATCACAGGTCATGCTGGTCGTCGTGCTGGTTGCGTTGTCGAACTTCACCAGGGCGTTCAACTAAGCGCACAGGGATCAGCGCGGCACCGCCGGCTCACGCGCGATCAGCAGGCCCGCGGCGATCAGGATCGGGCCAGACGCCAGGAACAGCCAGTCCCACACCGACAGCCCCAGCCGCTCGATGACGTGGTGGAGCGCCAGCAGATGGTGGTCGATCACCCCTTCGACCAGATTGAAGATCCCCCAACCCGCCAGCATCGACCCGACCAGCACGCGCGCGGGCGGCGGCGTTTCGCGGGCCCGGGTCAGTGCCTGCCACAGCATCGTGATGCCCGCCGCGGTCGCGATCCACACCCCGGCGTGGAACAGCCCGTCGGCGGTCATGTTGGCGCGCATGTTCGCCATGCTGTCCATGGGCAGTCGTGCCGACAGCATCGCATGCACCTGCGCGATCTGATGGAGCAGGATGCCGTCGACGAACCCGCCCATGCCGATGCCAAGGACGATGCCGGCGCGGCGCACGGCTTTGCTGGTGTCGGTCATATCAGGCTCACCCGTCCGCCGGCATGACGATCGAGCCGCCCGCCCAGTTCCAGTTCGAGCAGCACCATCTGCACGACGGCGGGCGCGGCACCCGACTGGCGGATCAGCTCGTCGACCGGGACCGCGACGCCGCCCAGCAGGTCCAGCACCGCCCGGCGATCGGCGTCGTCGGGGTCGGCGGGCGGCGCGGCACCGAAGCCGTCGG